>WSZX01000228.1 GCA_013139935.1 Ardenticatenales bacterium | reverse complement strand
CATCCGATGCGGTCCCTGCATATGAATTGACGTCGGAGGACGTGGTCTACTCCTTTGAAAAGGCCGCCAACCCGGATCGCTCGGCATATGCGGGCGAATACGGGGGAATGACCGTTGAGGCGGTTGGGGACTATACCGTCAAGATCACCCTCGACAACCCGCTCTCCCCGATGTTGTTCTTCCCCAAGGTTGCGGACTATGCCGGTGGCTTTATCATCCCCAAGCAACCGATCGAGGCAATGGGCGACGAGGAATTCAAGACACACGCAGTGGGAACCGGCCCCTTTGTGGTGGAAAAGTACTTCCCTCTGCAGAAAGTGGTGCTGCTGGCACACGAGGATTATTTCAGGGGCACGCCGCTGCTGGATGGGGTTAACTTTATGTATGTGAAGGACAGCAACAGCCGCGAGTTTGGGCTAGAGGCCGGCGAACTGGACGCGATCAGTGCGGTCGGTGAGGACATGTGGCTGGACCGTGTAGGATCGTTGCCCGACGTAGAGATCGACATCTTTGGCGTTGCCGAGGTAATCACGCTGCACTTTGACATTACCGAGGAAGCGCTGGACGACGTGAGAGTGAGGCAGGCGTTGGCCTATGCCATCAGCCGTCCGGAGATCCTGGCGATCTACAGCGATAAGGTCTATATGAAAGCGTTCTCCCCGGTGCCGGCACAATTCCTCGCCGGCGGTTTGACCCAGGAAGAGGTCGCTGCGGCCGATGTAGAGTACGAGGTGGATCGGGACAAAGCCATGGAGTTGTTGGCCGAGGCCGGTTACGCGGATGGTTTTTCGATGGACGTGTTCGCTTCCGAGAGTTCCAGCTATCTTCAGGCCTACCAGAATCTGCAGGCCCAGTGGGCTGAGATCGGCGTCGAACTCAATCTCACCGTGGTGGATCACTCCAGCATGCACAGTCTGATCCGCGAGGATGCAAACCCAGTAGTGGCATACATGGCCTGGAGGCCCAATGCGGACGTCTACCTCACCCGCTTCTACCATTCCGACTCCATCGTGGTGACTGGCGCCAAGCCCGACACCAACTTCTCCCACTATACGGGGATTGACGAGTTGATCGAGGCTGCCCGAACTGAGACCGATGCGGATGCCCAGATAGCCATGTGGAAGGAAGCGCAGTTGCAGCTTTTAGAGGACTGTGTCACCTATTCACTCATCGCCGGCAACCAGAGCTATGCGCGCTACAGTTGGGTGGACTATGGACATGAACTGAAATCGAGCCTGGCTCTCTATCCGCAGGTCACGGAAAAGACCCAGATTCTCCAGCACTAGCCGGGGTTCGGCCGGTGGGGCGCCTTGGGTGCTTCCTAGGCGCTCCACCGACCTCAGAACAGGAACGGCCGGCGCGATGCCGCAACCCCTTGGCGACGAGGTCCGACTGATGAGGATGGCTGAAGAGAAATGATAAAGTACGCGCTCCGCAGGGTACTGCTTACCATCCCCACTCTTTTCGCCATCGTCACCATCGTGTTCCTCGTTGTCCGGGTGATCCCTGGGGACCCGGCCGTAGCCGCTCTGGGGGACTATGCCTCCAAGCAGGCCGTAGATGCCTTGCGCGAAAAGATGGGGCTGAACGATCCTCTCGGGGTGCAGTACCTGCGGTTCCTGGGCGATCTAGTTCGTGGCGATCTCGGAAAGTCGATGATTACGGGCCAACCCGTTCGCGAACAGGTGCTCTACGTGCTCCCCTATTCGCTGGAACTGGCCGTCTTTGCAGTCGTGGTGGGAATGGCCTTTGGCATCCCTCTCGGCGTGTACACGGCAGTGAAACGGAATGCTGCTGTGGATCACCTGGGGCGAGTCTTCTCTCTGACCGGCCTCTCGGTGCCTGCATTCTACTTGGGCATTCTGATGATGCTGCTCTTTGCCATCAAGCTTCGCGTGCTCCCTGCGACCGGGGGCGGAGACCTGGGCGATTGGGAGGACAACCTGAGACACCTGATCCTCCCGGGCGTCACCCTGGGACTGATCATGACCGCCTCCGTGACCCGGCTGACCCGATCGGCCATGTTGAATGTCCTCAACGAAGACTATATAAGGACGGCTCGCTCCAAAGGACTGGCGCAGAGGGTAGTGATATTCAGGCACGCGCTGCGTTCGGCGCTGGTTCCCGTTCTATCCGTCATCGGTATCTGGATTATCGGTGTGATTGGCAGTTCGGTCACCACTGAGATGGTCTTTGTGCGGCCGGGACTGGGAAAGATGTTGGTCGGCGCGATCTTGCAGCGCGACTATACAACCCTGCAATCTATCATGGTCGTCTACGCAACCATGGTGGCGGGCGTCAATCTGCTCACCGATATCACCTATGGCCTCGCCGACCCGCGGGTGAGATACTGAGTACTTGTTAGCAAACAACTTGGTGGTTTTATGACCGCTCTCCCCGTGAAGCACCATTCGAAACGGGAAGTCATTCCTTAACAAGTGCTGAGATTGTGCTTTCGCGATAAGGTGTTGAGATGAAATCTGCGAACCCAGTTGCCGAACCCATCCAACTGAGAAGCCAGCGACAGAGGCAATGGCACACGTTTGTCCGCAACAAGACGGCGTTATTGGGACTGGTGGTAGCCGTTCTCATCATCATCGTTGCCGTTTTTGCCGATGACTGGTTCATTGCTTTGCTGCAGGACCGCGATGCCCGGCCGTTGTTCGCCCTCTTTGAGCCATTCAAGCAGGACACGTTCAATCGCCTCCAGGCTCCAGACAGTGTCCACCTCATGGGTCTAGATGACTATGGTCGGGATATCCTCTCACGCATTGTCCACGGGGGGAGAGTTTCGCTTATCGTTGGGATTTGCGCCACTTTGCTGGGCGGGATCATTGGCACCACCATGGGGGTTGTTGCCGGGTACATGGGGGGCACGGTCGAGAACGTCATCATGCGGGTCGTGGATGCATTGATGGCCTTTCCCGGTCTGCTCATGGGCATGATGATTCTGGCCGTGATGCAGCGGCTTCCCGGTTCGGGATTGACCAAGGCAATCATCGGCATCGGAATCATCATGACATCCGGGTTTGCCAGGGTCGTCCACGCCACCGCCCTGACTGTCAAAGGCCGGGAGTTTGTTACGTCCGCCCTGTCGATCGGTGCGGGGACTTCCAGGATCATGCGGCTCCATATCCTGCCAAACATTCTGGGGGAGGTGGTTGTATTGGTCAGCCTGCAGACAGCTCAGGCCATCCGCATTGAGGCCAGTTTGAGCTTTATTGGGCTAGGCGTATCTCCTCCGACGCCCACGTGGGGCAACATGATCAAAGATGGCATGCAGCACATAACCTACGCTCCCTGGCTTTCGGTTTTCTCGGGACTGGCCATTGTCCTCACCGTGCTCTCCTTCAATCTGCTAGGCGACGGTCTGCGCGACGTTCTTGATCCCCGTTTGCAGGAATAGCAATTCTCGTCGTACCTGGCCGCGCCTGAGGGTGACGACTGCGGCGCGCCGAGGGGCCCATCAGCAGCTTCTTGCGCGCCCCGCGGCTCTCGTCAGCGCTGTGGGCATGGTCTCCGATTGGATCAGCGGCTACTACCGCTTTGGCAGCCTGATGGCCCTGCTGGCTGGTGTTTGGATCATACGGCATTGAGGAAAACACACCCGGCTGATTCCGGGGTTCGGAAACAGTCGAAGACACCCTTGAGGGTGACGAATAGATCTTGCGCAAGGCGACCCATCTGGCAACCGCCCCTCGACTGTAGCTGCCTCTGCATAAACCACCCTCTCGTCGTTCGAGAGGCCTCTATCCCGCTCCGTCAAGATCCAGTGTTTCACGGTCCGGCTGCCCGGCTGCAGTTGGACGCCGAAACCCGCCCGGCCGCCGGGACGCGGTTTCTGGTATACTCTTTCTCTGCACCAGACCGGCCGAGATCACAGCGGACGTCCAGGCAATTGATCCTCAACCTGCCCACTCCTTGGACGGTTGGAGAGCCCCGCAATGATTGAACTCGAGAGCCTGCAGAAAGTAGTTGACCAAATCACCGTGATTGAGATCGATGCTCTGCGCGTGTCAAGTGGGGAGATCGCCGGGCTCGTGGGCCCGGTGGACAGCGGCAAGGACACCTTGTTTGACCTCCTGATCGGCCGCTCTCGCCCAACCGCGGGCAAGGTGCGCTTGGCAGGCTTGGATCCATTTGCGGAAAGAGCTCAATTCGGTCATCAGGTTGGGGTGCTGTTCCAGGAGGACAATCTCTACCGGCGCCAGTCGACGCTCGCCAACTTGAGGTTCTACTGCCGGTTGCGCCGCCTCCCCCCGTCGCGCGCGGCCGAGGTCCTCGCGCAAGTCGGACTCGCGGACCATGCCAACGTTCGAGTGGAAAAGCTGCCCTCCAGCCTCGCGCGACGCCTGGCCTTGGGCCGTGCAATTCTGAATGATCCCGCAGCTCTCCTCCTGGTGGAGCCGTTGAAGAAATGCGATGACGCGTCCGTTTCGCTGTTGAGTAAGATCATCCGGGAGTTGGCAGCCCGTGGCGCAGCGCTGCTCATTTTCGCCGAAGAGGCCGCCAGCATCGGCTCGCTCTGCGATGTGATATACCGCCTGGATCACGGCCGGATCGTTCAAGTGTACCACCCGGGCAAGGAAAAGCGCCTCGATCTCCCCTTTATGATCCCTGCTCGGCTGGAGGGCACGGTAGCCCTTGTCGATCCGGTGGATATCCTGTACGTGGCGGCCGAGGACGACCGCGCGGTCCTGCAAACTGCCGAGGGCCGTCTTCCTACGCAATTCACGCTGACCGAGCTGGAAACCCGCTTGGCCCGCAGCGGCTTTTTTCGCGCTCATCGGGGTTTTTTGGTCAACCTGCAACACGTTCGAGAAGTGATCCCCTACACCCGCGATAGCTTTAGCCTGAAGCTCAAAGATGCCGCCGGCACCAAGATCCCCCTGAGCAAGTCGGCCGCCCGCGAATTGCGGGAACTCCTGGGCTTCTAGGCGCCGCAGGGCAGTGCTGGGCCCTGCCGGTAACACGCTGGCACCCCGCTTTCAAGCCGGTGGCAGAGCCCACTCTGGTGCCATTCGCCCCTTTCTTGCCGCCGTTCGCCTCCCCCACTCGCCGTTTGCCGGTTTTTTGTTGAAATCGGATTCTCCATCCCCTATACTATGATCAGGATTTCGACACCCGTGATTGACGCTGGCCGCCTCCAAGGTAGGAAGAGTGATGAAAGCAATACGAGTTCAAGACCTGACCCGGGATTATGACGGCCTGCGAGCCGTGGATGGCATCAGTTTTGCTGTAGAACCCGGAGAGATCTTTGGTTTCCTAGGCCCCAACGGGGCCGGCAAAACAACGACCATCAAAATGCTCACCGGCCAACTGCGCCCCACCTCCGGT
>WSZX01000268.1 GCA_013139935.1 Ardenticatenales bacterium | reverse complement strand
ATGATCGCCTGCACGACCGCCTGCCCGCCAGCCTGGTCGATATCCACCACCGAGACTGCTGCTCCCTGGCGGGCAAACAGCAGAGCTGTCGCCCGCCCGACACCGGATGCCCCACCGGTGATGAGCGTCCGCTTGCCTGCCAGATCCTGCATCTCTTGTTCTCCTGATAGATTGTAGCGAGTTCAATCTCTAACCGGTTCCATGATCATCTGGATGATCAACTCTCCTCCCGCGCCGTCCCATCAAAAGGGGAGCACCGTCCTTGCCGGGTTTGGCGCGAGCGGCCGTCGGCCACAGGTGGTGAGTAGCCAGGGCGAAACGATGAAACACAGTCAGTTCACGTTGATTCTCTAGCAGACCACGCGGTACACGACCCGCTCATTGTACCCGGTGACCACCTGAATATGTCCCGCGAGCATCCGGTCGACTGTACGATCGCCCGTGTCGACCCACAACGGCCGTCCATGGAGTGAATGGAGCTTTTCTGGTGTGCTCACTATGATAATATTGTGCGCGCCCACTTTGTCAATGATCCTCGGGCTCAGTTGCTGATTTCCTCTGCCAAAGATGTGGCCTTGGCCGCCGATGGGGGTGACGACTATCTTGGCGTTTGGTGATTCAATGAGTTGCAAAAGCTGGGATTCGCTCACGTCCGCGGCAACGAGCTCGCCTCTGCCAGGAGACCGCGCGGTAATCACATCCACACCCACCAATGTCTTGCTCAATCCGAGCCCGGCCGTGATGGCTCTGGTGGTTGTTCCCGGCCCGATGATGTACAGACAGCGGTCCTCCATGTCATCAATGACGTCACACGCTATCGCGCGCATTGCCTCCTCTTCTCCGGGCCCGCTGGGCGTCTTGGCACTCTGGATCAATCTTCTCCAGAAGGGAATCCTGAGATAGCCATGCAGTTTCGCCGAAACGATCCCTTGGCGGTAGGCTGTTTCATCTATGTCCATGACCTCTGCCTCTTTCAGGCTGGAGACCTGTCCCTGCAGATACAATCGGGCAAGTTCTCCCGCGCTTGTCGGGTTGGCAGCAAAGACCGCCGAATGGATTTTGACCCCGGCCGGGATCCCAAGGACCGGGATTTCCTTGCCCTGGGAGCGGCGGGGACGATTGCCCACAGCGCGGTAGATATCTCTTGCTGTGCCGTCTCCACCAGCAAAGAGCAATAGATCCACCTCCAGCCGCACCATGTCGGTGGCCGCATTGATCGTATCTTGCGGGGTTGTTCTTTGCGGTCTGATCGAGCCAACGACCGTGGGCTGAAAGCCGCATCTCCTGGCCGCATCTTCTCCCATCTCGGCAGGATAGGTGATGATCTCCAGGTCGCGTGGTACCGGCCTGAGTTGTTCAACTGCCTGTACAGCCCGGTCCTGTGATTCCGGCACGGCACCCAACTCGGCGGCCCTCTTTTGAATCGCCGAGCCATCACTCCCCTTGAGTCCGACCCGACCGCCTATCCCCGCAATCGGGTTGACGATCAAGCCGATCCTTCTTGGAACCTGGATCATCGCATGTTCTTGCAGCTCTCAATGGGAGGCACCGGCTGTTCCCGCACCTTTCTCAGATAGGCCCGCCAGGTAATCGCCCACTGCGACGGATCGTCCAGCGAGCGGTGATCAATCGTATGGATCGTGCTGTTGTGGGGGGCGGTCTTGACAAGCTCCGGATTCGTATACGCCTCGTGCGCGACATGAGCCAGGATGGCCGCGTATTCGTCTATATCGTCTTTGGAAAAGGATTCGGTTGGTTCCAGAGTGCACGGTTCCGGAACGACAAAGGGATGGTGGCTGGTCCAATAGTGGACGCCAAAGTCGGCCGCCCGAATCCCGAGCTCCTCCGAATGGACGCCGGTATCCTGGGCCAGGGTCTCCCAGCTATAACGGACCTGTTCAATTCGGCGCTTGCCCTTGGCATAGGGCGCACAAACTCCCCGGATTCGCTCCATCTTTTTGAGCAGATAATTGTTGTTCAGGACGGCTGTTTCGGCCACTTTTCTCAGGCCTTCTGCACCGAGACTCATGACCCATGCATAAGCCTTGAGAACGACAGGCGCAACTCCGTAGAACGGCCCTATCTTGCCAATGCTGTCGGGCCGGTCATAGTCCAGGTGATACATCTCGCCGTCAAACGCGACCACAGGGGTCGGCAGGAACCGGGCGAGTTCCCGAGTGACCCCAACTGCGCCTCCTCCTGGCCCGCCACAACCGTGCGGGGTCGAGAAGGTCTTGTGCAGGTTAAAGTGGCAGAGGTCAAAGCCGGCCTCCCTGGCCCTGGTGATCCCCAGTATTCCATTGGCGTTTGCCTGATCGTACGAGCAAAGGCCCCCTGCCTGGTGGACGACCTCTACGAACTCGCTGATCCTGGGGTTAAAGATGCCGGTGTCTTCCGGGTTGGTGATCAGGAGCGCGGCCGTTCGCTCCGACACTGCCGCTTTGAGAGCCTCCAGATCGGGATACCCATCCTGGTCGGGATAGAGAGTGATGATCTTATAGCCGGCCGTTCTGGCGCATGCTGCGTTGGAGGGGTGCGAAAAGATGGTCGTGATCACCTGGTCTCTTTGCTTGGCCTCCCCCCGGGCCTGGTGGTAGGCACGTATCATCGAGACATTGGTATAGATGGCGGCCGAACCGGCACTGGGCTGCAGCGAGAATCGGTCCATCCCAGAGATCTCTTTGAGCATCTGCTCGAACCGATACATGATCTGCAGGATGCCCTGAACGGTCTCTATGTCTTGCAGCGGATGGATATCCGCCATCTGCTCAGTTCCGGCCAATTGGTCATTGATCTTGGGGCTGTACTTCATGGTGCAGGTACCTTGCCCTATCTCGATGTTCAGGTCTGCCCCCAGGTTCTCTTGGGACAGCCTGAGATAGTGTCGCACGACCTGCGGCTGGGAGAGTTCCGGCAGATTTGGGGGACTCCTTCTATGCATCATTTCAGGAAGGGTCGCCAGAACGTTTCCCACCTGCTCTCGTATCTCCGGCTCCACTTCGGGCACCAGGAGAGCCCGTTCTCCCTCTCTGCTCAGCTCAAAGATGATCGGTTCGTTCCACCTGGCCTGGTGAAACTGTCTCAGCTTTGGTTGTTCCTCTCCATTCTTGGTTCGCTGGTTCATTCGTCCACGACCTCCTCTAGTGCTTCCACCAGGCGGTCAATGTCATGCTTGGTGTGAACCTCGGTCACGCAGAAAAGAGCGCTAGCGCCGAGGTGCGGGAACTCTTTTGTCAACTCCTTTCCGCCCATGATCTTCCGGGCCAGCAGGGCTTTGTTGATCTCGGCGGCCGTTTTGCCGGCGCCATCGAAATTGACCACGAATTCCCGAAAGTGGGGCGCCTGGTACACCGGGGCATTGATACGGTTGAGCCGCCCTATCTGCATCATCGCGTACCGGGACCTTGCCATAATACCCTCTCCAATCTCAACCATTCCCTGGGGTCCCATCAGCGCCAGATAGACGCCGGCGGTAATGCCCCATAGCGAGGCCGCAGTGCCCACCCACTCTTTGCCCTTCTCCCTGACGGCAAAAGAGGTCCTCGCATAGGCTACGTCGCCAAACCCGTATTCTCCTTCCACAACCGTCGGGGCAATGCCAAAGAGGCGCGAAGGATATTCGAGTACGTACTTCTCTTCATCCCGAGTCGCGATAAATCCGGCCTGGCCCCCGCCGAACTGCATGTGCATCCCGAGCGGCTGAATGTCGCCGCAGACGATATCGGCGCCGTACTCTACCGGGGGCGTCAGGACACCCAACGAGATCGGATCGACGCTCACAATACAGACTGCACCCTGGTCATGGGCTATCTGGGACAATTCGTCTCCGTGAGTCTCAATGTGCCCCAGGTAGCTCGGGTTCTCAAAGTAGAGAGCGGCCGTTTCCGAAGAGATGTTGGCACTGAGGGCGTCGAGGTCCAGCTGCCCTGTCTCGGCATTACACTCGATCAGCTTGATGGTGATCTCTGGCCTGCAATAGTCCCTGATCTTGGACAGTTTGTCGGGCCCGATGGTGCTCGACACGAGCACCTGCCGTCGGTTTGTCAGACGACAAGCCATGCGGATCGACGTGGCGGCCGCCTGCATTCCATCGTAGGTCGGGATATTGACCACGTCCATGTTGAGGAGTTCGCCCATCATGCTGGCGTATTCAAAGAGCGCCTGGAAGCGGCCGTGATCGTCATATGGTTCGCCGGCATAGGCGGTCAAGAACTCCCCTCGCCGGTTGACCTCGTCGCACACGGCCGGAACGTGGTGATGGTAGCACCCGGC
>WSZX01000441.1 GCA_013139935.1 Ardenticatenales bacterium | reverse complement strand
GAACAAAGCTGCCAATCTGAGCCATGAGCACGATGAGCGCCACCTGACGCAGATAGACGCTTTTGCCAGACATGTTGGGCCCGGTGATGATGAGAACGCGCGCACGATCCTCAAAGGTCGCGTCGTTGGGCACAAAGCGCTCCCCCTCCAGCGCCTGCTCCACGACCGGGTGGCGGCCGGCCCGAATCAGCAGCGAATCCTCGCCGGTCAGTTCCGGCCGGACATATCCGGCGAGCACGGCCGTCTCGCCCAGCCCGGCAACAACATCAAGGTACGAGAGGGCAGCGGCAAGCTCCAGCAATCGGGGCGCCGCTGCCACCACTTGCTCACAGACCTGGCGGAAAAGGGAATGCTCAATCTCAACCTGCCGTTCATCGGCGTTGAGGATCACTGATTCATACTCTTTCAGTTCAGGAGTGATGTAGCGTTCAGCATTGACCAGGGTCTGCTTTCGAATATAGTCAGCCGGCACGGCCGCCGTGTTCACTTTGCTCACCTCAATATAGTAGCCAAAGACCTTGTTGAAGCCGACCTTGAGCTTTTTGACCCCGGTTCGCTCCCGTTCGGTACGCTCCAGGTTGGCAATCCACGCTCTGGCATCGCGGGCGGTTGCCTGCACGCCATCCAGCTCGGCGGAAAAGCCAGGCCGGATCACCCCTGGTTTGGAGAGCAATCGAGGCGGCTCGTCGGCAATCGCCTGGTTGAGCAGGCTCAAGGTCTCGGAACAGGGAGGCAGAGCCGGAAGGTCCTTCACCCCCGCCAGCAGATCCCGTATCGGACCCAGGGCCTGCAAAACCGCGCGTATGCCGACCAAATGGTTGGGGCGAGCGTTGCGGCTCACCAAACGATTGGTGAGCCTTTCCAGGTCAGCCAGCGGCCGGAGGAGCGCGCGGAGTTCAGCCCGCAAGGCGCCGTCGCGGACAAAGACCTCCACCTTGTCCAGCCGCGCGTTGAGCAAATCGAGGTCCAGCAACGGCTGATTGAGCCAACGACGCAACAACCGCCCACCCATGGGAGTGACGGTAGCGTCCAGCACATTGAGCAGCGAACCTCGCTTGACTCTACCCCGAATGCTCTCTGTCAATTCGAGGTTGCGGCGGGTGGCGGCATCCAGAGCCATGAATTCGGAGACGCTGTAGGTGGAGAGAGTGGCTAGTTGCGCCAGAGAGCCAATCTGTGTCTGCTGGAGATACTGGAGTGTCGCCCCGGCGGCGCGGATCGCTTCCGGCTGTCGATCGCAACCATAGCCGGCCAACGTGCCGACCCCAAAGTGGGTCTGAAGGACCGTTCGCGCATTCGCCTCCTCGAAACGCCAGTCGGGAAGGTAAGAGATGGATGAAACGGCCGCCCTCACCTCCCGCCAATGGGCAGGATCCCTGGCCAATTCGGGCAGCACCAGTTCGGCCGGGGCCAGCCGATGAAGCTCATCGAGCAACTGGCTGAACGCCTCCTCTCCCGGTGATTCCCGCGAGCCAGAACCAGCCATCTGCACGGTCGCAAACTCGCCGGTGGAGATGTCAACATAGGCCAAGCCGTACCGACGGCCTTCCGCGTCAGCCACGACGGCCGCCAGGTAGTTATTCTGCTTGTCTTCCAGCAGCTCCGACTCGATGATCGTGCCCGGGGTTACGACGCGCACTACCTCGCGCGGAACCAGTCCCCCTATTGGCTCGCTCCCCAACTGATCGCAGATGGCCACGTGATAGCCCTTGCCCACCAGCCGGGCGATGTAACCGTCGGCCGCGTGGTACGGGACGCCAGCCATCGGTATGCGCACCCCTTTCGGCATCGGCCGGCTGGTGAGCACCAGATCGAGTTCCCGGGCCGCAATCTCGGCATCGCCGTCGAAAGTCTCGTAGAAATCCCCCAGCCGGAAAAACAGAATCGCGTCCGGGTATTGACGCTTGACCTCCAGATACTGACGGCGAACAGGAGTGTCTTTGGTCACATCTCACCCGCTTGGCGCGCTTCCGCCGTGTGCGCCAACGACTCCCAATACGGAGGGTGGGGTAGATAAACATACGAGGCGCCGTCCCCTCTGCAATTCCGCCGCTGCAAAAGGGAAGCTGGCAGGGGTGGGGTTGGGGACCAAAGTGCCCCCTTCGCCACCCCTGCCTCTCTCTCCAGTCGCCGCAGCCCCTTTTCGGCACCCTCATACGCCCTGGTCCACGTCTCCCCGTCATGACCAGATAGGCGAACAAGGGCCAATGGAGAGGGTGTCGAAAAAAGCGCTGTCAGATCAAGCGGAGCGCCACATTGATGGAGATGGGGGGAGGGTACACTCCCCCCGACTATGGCTCTCACGACACGAGTTGCGCGAGTGTGATTGGCCCGGTGGCTGATATTCGACACCCTCAACGGATCTCCAGAACTATTGGGGGACCGCCACCTTGACCGCATCCATCCGCTCAGAGATTTCCTCCCACGCGGTGAGCGCGTCTCCGACAACGAAGAGCGAGCCGGTGATGCAGATGACATCATCCGGGCCCGCCATTTCCCGCGCCATGGCGATGGCGGACGCCACCGTCGGAGCTTGCCAGGCGCCAAAGCCTTGCTCCTCCAGCCGGCGGTGCAGGTCAGCCGGAGCAGCCGCACGCGGGTGATCGGCGGCGGTGAGAATGACCTCATCCGCCATGGGCACGAGCACCCTGATCATTTCCGTCAGATCCTTGTCGGCCGTGGCCCCAAAGACGAGGATGCGGCGGCGATCCGGGAATAGTGCCTCAACCGTCTGGCGAACCTGTCGGACGGACGCTACATTGTGCGCACCGTCCGCGACAACAACCGGCCGGCGGTGGAGGATCTGGAACCGACCCGGCCACTCCACCTGCTCGAGGCCGCTCCGGATGGCCT
>WSZX01000385.1 GCA_013139935.1 Ardenticatenales bacterium | reverse complement strand
TCGCGCATCTTGGGCCAGGCGGTCTTGTTGAGGGCGTGCAGCAGGTACAGTTCAATCATCTCCGTCTGGAGCCGCTCCAGTTGCTCACTCAGATAGCGATCGAAATCGGCCCATTCCTTGACCAGCCAGCAGGGAAGCTTGGTGGCCAGCTTGACCCGCTCTCGGTACCCGTCCTGCAACGCGCGGCCGACGAACGCCTCGCTGTTCCCCCCGTGGTAAGGGTACGCAGTGTCCACATAGTTGACGCCGCCGTCGATGGCCGTCCGCAGCATCCGCGTCGCCTCCGATTCGTCGATCTGGCCCGCGTCATCGTCGATCACCGGCATCCGCATGACGCCAAAGCCCAGCACCGATGCCTTCCAATCCAACTTGCCAAAAGTACGGTACTCCATTTGTGCTCCTTCTCAGAGATCAGCAGGTGGTGCACAGTGCACGCCGCTTCCGAACTGCCCGCCGCGGGCACTGCACATCACGCATCACGTATCACGCATCACACCCCACGCATCACGCATCACGCATCACGCATCACGTATCACGCCCCACCCATCACGCATCACGCATCACATTTCACAGATCAGCAGTTCAAAGGGCGCAATCGTCAACCCGGCCAGGGCCAGTTCATCCCCCTCCCGCCGGTGGGGGGTGCCCATCAGCACGCGCCCGGCGGCCGGGAGGGCGGCGTCGGGTTCAAGAACCGCGGCCGAACCCGAAAAGTTGAGCGCAACCAGACAGGTCTGCTCTGGCGTCGCCCGCAGAAAGACCAGCAGATCCGGGTCATCCGACTGCAGCGGTGTATAGTCGCCCCCCACCAGGGCAGGCGATTCGCGCCGCAGCTTCAAGAGCGCACGATAGTAGCTCAGGAGCGAGCCGGCATGGTTCAATTGATCGGCCACGTTGACGCCGTCCGCATGATTGGGATGTACCGGCAGCCAGGGGCGGACCCCGGAAGGACAGAAACCCCCATTGGCATCCGCACTCCACTGCATCGGCGTGCGGCACCGGTCGCGGGAACCATCGATCGCCAGTTGCAGAGCCGCCTCGGCCGGCAGGCCCAAATCCCGCCGAGCAGCGTTGTACAGCCAGATCCCCAACTCGTCGCGGAACTGGGAGATGTCGTCCAGCGAGAGGTCTATCATCCCGATCTCTTCCCCATTGTAGAGGAACGGGGTGCCGCGCAGGGTGAGCACCAGCCCCAACGAGAGGCGAGCCAGCGCGTCATCGTTCTCCCCGTCACCGAACCGAGAAAAAGTCCGCGGCGCATCGTGGTTCCCCAATGTGTTGCAGGGCCAACCAACCCGTGCCAGGGCGTTCAACGCGGACAACCGCTCCTGCTGATTGTCCCGAATCCCTGCCGCGGTCAGCCGCTCCAATCTCATCAAGGGAAAGTTAAAGACCGTGTGCAACTCATCGGTCCCATCTCCATAAAAGCCTATGAGACTGGTCTCCCCCACCAGCACGCGATCATCGTACTCGTCAACCAGCGTGCGCAGCTCCTTCATCAGGTCGTGGACCTCCGGCTGGTTCACCTGGCAGCCAAAAACCTGGTCCCAGAGTTCACGGGCCGCACGTCGATCCGCATCGGTCTTGGCCTCCTCCTTGCGGCGGCGCAGTTCCGCCACGGTCAGGCCGGTGTTGTGGGCCGGCATGGCGGGGTCCTCATAAACAGTGCCTATCGCGTCCAGCCGATAGCCATCCACCCCCATGTCGAGCCAGAAACGGACCGCGTCAAACATGGCCGCCTTGACCTCCGGGTTGCGCCAATTGAGGTCCGGCTGCTCTTTAAAAAAATAGTGATAATAGTACTGGCCCGTCCCTTCATCGTATTCCCAGGCCGAGTCGCCAAAGGTAGAGAGCCAGTCGTTGGGCGGGCCGTCGCCCCAGATGTACCAGTCCCGCTTTGGGTTCTCCCGGCTGGACGCCGACTCGAGAAACCAGGAGTGCTGGTCCGACGTGTGATTCAGAACCAGATCGATGATGAGGCGCATCCCCCGCTGGTGGACCTCGTCCAGCATCTGCTTGAAATCGTCCAGCGTCCCATACTCGGGGTCGACCCCGGAATAATCCGCCACGTCATAGCCGCAATCGAACTGTGGGGAGGGATAGTGTGGGGAGAGCCAGATGGCATCAATGCCCAGGTCGGCCAGATAATCCAGCCGCGCAATGATCCCGGGCAGATCTCCGATGCCATCGCCGTTGCCATCGGCAAAGCTCCTCGGGTATATCTGGTAGAAAACAGCGCTTTGCCACCATTGAAGACCGGTCATTGTTTCCTCTGCTCCTATGAATTGACGGGGGCGATCGACGATCCCCCCACTATCCGCACCGCGTGCCCCGGCCGCTTGAATCGGCCGCAGCGCGACCTTCTTCGAGCGCCCCCTCCATCCGCTCCAGCGCCTGGACCAGAGTGGCGCGGGTGCAACCAAAGTTCAATCGGACAAACCCCTCTCCCCCAGAGCCGAACGTCGCCCCCTCGTTGAGGGCCACGTTGGCTCGCTGCAAGAAGAACTCGTGCGCGTTGCCCTCCTCTCCGTCATGGGAAAGACAGGCGGCCGAGGAACGGCAGTCGAGCCAGGCGAGAAACGTCCCCTCCACCGGAGCCATTTCGATTCCCGGGAGGCGGGTCCCCACAAAGTCTAGCGTATAGTCCCGATTTTCCTGCAGGTATTCCAGCAGTTGGAGCAGCCACTCCTCTCCTTCCTGATAGGCCGCCAGCGCGGCCGCATATCCCATCACATTGACGCCGCCAACCAGACCGGCGCCGGCCGCTTTGACCTGTGCCCTCAACTCGGCGTCCTGAATGATCATGATGGAGCAGGACAGGCCAGGGATGTTGAACGTCTTGCTGGGCGCGAACGTGGTCACCGTCTTCGCCGCGATCTCGGGAGCCAGAGCGGCGATGGGGATGTGCTTGTGACCGTTGAAGATCAGGTCACCGTGGATCTCGTCTGAACTGATGACAATGTTCCGGCGCAGGCAGATCTCTGCCAACCGCTCCAGTTCCATCGTCGTAAAAACCCGGCCGAGCGGGTTGTGGGGATTGCACAGCAGAAAGAGTCGGGTTCGGTCGGTGATAGCCTGCTCAAAGGCATCGAAATCGATCTGGTACCGGCCGTTCACCGGCCGCACCGGCGCCTGCTCGAGCACCCGCTCGCTGTTCTCCGGCACCACCAGGAAGGGAAAGTAGACCGGCGGCTGAACCAGAATCCCATCGCCTGGCCGGCCGACTGCGCGGGCCACGCTATTGACCCCTCGCATGACACCGGGGACAAAGCTGATCGCCTCTTGCTCCACCTCCCAGCCGTGCCGACGTCGCAACCAGGCCCGGACCGCCTCGCCCAGGTCCTCCGGGGGAAGGGTATAGCCAAATATCTGATGCTCGACGCGCTCGCGCAGGGCCTGGACAACCGGCTCGGGCGCGCTAAAGTCCATGTCCGCCACCCAGAGAGGTAGCGCGTCCCCATAGCGCGACCACTTGACACTGCCGGTGTGACGGCGGTCGATTATCCGGTCAAAGTCAACTCTCATTGCTTGAAACGCCGTCGTCGGGCAGAATGGCCCCCGTGAAATCGGTGTCGTCCATTGCAGCGCGACGCAGGTTGGCCCGGATCAGGGTAGCACCCTCGAAATTCGCTCCGCTCAGATCCGCCTGAGCGAGCGAGAGGGGTGTGGGCGAGTTGAGCAACAGATACAGTGCTGATCGCGCGAATTCCATCTCATCTTCTCCTCATGCACACTAGTCGGTGTGTCATGCAGTTGGGCGGCGCCATTCGCGCCGTTCAATCCATTCGTGTGATTCGTGATATTACCATTCGCGTCATTCGTGACACTCTTTTCTTCCATTCGTTCCATTGGTTCCATTCGTGCTATTCGTGCCATTCGTGACATTTCCAATCGTGTTATTCGTGATATTCGGCGCCCCATCCGAAACCCGGCTCGGCTTGCATACTCCGCACGGCACATAGCCATAGCGCTCGGCCGCCTCCCAATCCACAAAACAGAGCCGGTTCACGGTAAGGATGCGGCGGCCGTGACCACAGATGGGATCATGAAACCTGTCCCGCTTCATACTGCCCAGAAAAGCTACTTTGCGGGTGCAGCCCAGATAGTGCCAGACGCCAGGGGCGAATTCTGCCATGCCGGGCAGGAATGGGCTGGCTGGCGTTGGCTCTTCTGGGACAACTTGATTGGATCCGTCCATTCGGCGCCTGCTATGGGTCAGAGATCTCCCTCAGAAACTCGGTCAGCCGTTCGGTGCTCTGTTCAGCAAACATCTGCGCTCTTCCGGTGTCTCCACTCTGGAAAAAGTCGATCGCCAGGGTGGCGCTCTCCAGGGCCTCAACAAAGAGGTGGTGGATGCCCTCCACGCAGTGTGGCACGTCCATGGCGGCCAGCGTCTGCCGGAGCGCCAGCAGTTCCCAGGTTTCATTCCCCAGTGCTTCCGTCCCCTGAACAATGCCAAAGACCGCTTCGATCAGGCTCGTCCCATTCAAGATATGGGGACGTAGCTCGGCCGCATAGGGAGCCACGTACTCGCGGCACACAGCCGTCAGGTCTATGGTGGGTGTCGGCGCGGGCGTTCTGGTGGGCGTAGGAGTGCTTGATGGCACGGGAGTGGCGCTGGGCAGGCTTGTTGGCGTGGGCAGCAACGTCGGAGTAGGGAGCAGTGTTGGGAGTGGGAGTTCAGTGGGAGTGCTGGCGGCCGTGGAAGGCAGGATGGCAGATGCTGTCGGCCGATGCGCGGCCGTGGTTTCGATGACGGCTGTCTCCGCCATTTCCGGGGCGGACGAACAGGCAGTCACCAGGCCCAGCAACACGATGCCAACGGCGGCGAGATCACGCCGCACGCCTTGTCCACCCTGCCGACGGCAATACGTCTATGGTATAGTTCTCCAGTCGTCCCGCCAACGCCCGTGCCCGGCCTGTTCTGCCAGACGGGTTTGGGCTGCGACGTCTCGGTCGATCTGCACCGGCCGGCGGTCCACCCGATCCGCCCTGGAAAGGAGACTGTGCGGCCTCCGGCCTCTGCGTAGAGCGGCCATGCATCATTCGCCGGCGGCCGCCCACATCCACCTCGCTATGCCTTCGACGGTGTTGCATCCCGCAGGTATACCACCCATCACGGCTGTACACTCGGCTTGGGTGTCAGAGACATAATCGCAACTCAGGCTTGCCTTGAGCGTGTCGCCATCCTTCTCCTGGAAAAAGAACTCACCCTCCGTAATGGCCTTCGAACCGGTAAAGTCATAGGTTGCCATATCGCAATATGAATGGACCTGAAAGACGAACCACGCACCGTAGACCTCTTCTCCGCCGCCGCTGACCCTAAAGAATATCCTGCCCATGCCGCCTTCGCCTACATCAGCCTGGTACTGTCCATCGTTGAGCGTGGGATAGGGAGTGGCGGTCGGAGTGGGAGTGGCGGTCGGAGTGGGAGTGGCACTGGGGGTGAGGGTAGGCTGTCTCAGAACAAACGGAAGATAGCCCAGCGCTGGGGTGACCGTCTGGGCCGGCATGGCCTGCAACGGGCTTTCGCCGCTGCCCAGCAGAACCATCAAAGACACCACGAAACATGCCAACGTCAACAAGAGAGCGAATCGGACCTTCCTAATCATTTTCTTCTCCTGCACTCATATGTTTTGCCGCACCGGCAAATGGGAATCGATGGTGCGCATCCCCAGTGTCTGCCGTGTCACGGCCCGCGCGGCCGCCTCCTGCGCGCTCAGCACAACCATCCGGCGTCCTCCCTTCCATCCCAGAACGCCAGGACCCCGGGAGTCCAGGCCAGCCAAACGCCTACGGTCCACCATGCACCCAATTATACACCCAATCCGCACCCGCGCCACCACCCCGGGCAATCGCCGCAGTTTGTGAGACCTCGCTGCCCGGCCGGCCGAGTTCCGGACCCGATCGCGCACCCGCACTCAGATCCTCGGTTTGCCCACCGTCCCGGAAATGATAACATAGGAAGAGTTCACTATCATGAGGAAACATGACAGGCACAGACGCGACACCGAAATCGGCC
>WSZX01000395.1 GCA_013139935.1 Ardenticatenales bacterium | reverse complement strand
TGAAATGGTAAGGACCGACATGGTGGAAGCGACCGAGTTCCCGCACCTGGCCAACAAATACCAGGTGATGGGTGTACCACGTTCGGTGATCAACGAGGATTTTCACCTCGAGGGAGCGGCGCCGGAGCCGATGGTGTTGGAAAAAATACGAGAGGCCCTATCGGCCGGCGTGGAGGATTGACGGGATGGCAAACAAGAACCAGAAACGAGTCAAGGCGGTCTGGCGGGGAGGTATTGCCTTTGAGGGGATTACCGAGGCGGGCCAGACGGTTCCTATGGACTCGCCGGCTGCGCCCGGTGGCCCCAGCGGTCCGTCGCCGATGGAACTGTTGCTTATCAGCCTGGCCGGTTGCACGGCGATGGACGTCATCAGCATCCTGCGAAAAAAGCGCCAGGATGTGACCGGTCTTGAGGTCAACGTTGTCGGTGACCAGGTGGAAGAGCACCCGAAACGGTACACCGACATAGAGTTGGAGTTCGTGATCCACGGCCGGGATGTTGATCCCGGGGCGGTGGAGCGGGCCATTGAGCTGTCTGAGGATAAGTACTGCTCGATCACGGCCGGCCTCAGACCCAAGGCCACGGTTGTTTCCCGATTCCGGATTGAGAACGAGCCAGCCCTGGCTCAGGAGTAGCCATGCCGGTCATTGTCAAGTGGTTGGAAGAGAAGCAATTTGTGGCCATCGATAGCACCGGTCACTCGGTGGTGCTATCGTCCCCGGCGGATGGCGTCGGAATGAAACCATCTGATCTCCTGCTGGTCGCACTGGCGGGATGCTCTGCCTACGATGTAGTGGAGATTCTGCGCAAGAAGCGGCAAAAGCTGGAATCGCTGACGGTAAAAGTGCGGGGAGAGCAGGAATCGGACCCGCCCTGGCTCTTTCGCCGGATTCATACGACGTTTCATCTGCGCGGCGATCTGAGCGAAAAGGCGGTGCAGCAGGCGATCGAGCTTTCCGAGACCAAGTATTGCTCCGTCGCAGCGACGCTCCGTCCTGCGGTCGAGTTGACCTGGGACCATCTGATCGAATCATAGCCAGGATCTGACCTGACATCGCAGCACATGGACGGTGACGCCCGCCAGCCACGCGCCTGGCGGGCGTTTTGTCTATGGGTTGTCGATTTGCCGATCAGTGCATTCGCGGTTAGAATCCTTGGTGTACATATCACACTATTCGGGAGGAGGTATGCTGGAAACTGCCGAGAACTATGATGCCTCGAAATACGAGCGACCCTCGGTAACCGCGGACGTCGTGATTCTTACCCTGCGGGAGCAGGACCTGCAGGTGTTGCTTATCAAGCGTGCCCGCTGGCCCTATGATGGATCCTGGGCAATCCCTGGGGGATTTGTGGAGAAGGACGAGTCGCTGCGCCAAGCTGCGCTGCGCGAATTGAGGGAAGAGACCGGAGTGACCGATGTCTACCTGGAGCAACTCTACACCTTTGGCGATCCCGGCCGCGACCCGCGCACCCGGGTCATAACCGTTGCCTACCTGGCGGTCACCTCAGCCGATCAGATCGACCCGCGTGCCGGCAGCGATGCGGCCGAGGCCCGTTGGTGGTCTATGTACGCCCTGCCACCTAGTCTGGCCTTTGACCACGACCAGATCCTGGATTACGCGCTTACTCGATTGCGATACAAGCTAGAGTACACGGCCGTTGGGTTTCAGCTCCTTCCGAAAGAGTTCACCTTGCCGGAGTTGCAGGCTGCCTACGAGATCATCCTGGGCGAGATGCTGGATAAAGGCAACTTTCGCAAGAAGCTGGCTCGGGCCAATGTGGTGGAGCCTACCGGTCAGTACCGGCAAACCGCTGGCCGGCCGGCTGAGCTCTACCGTTACCGGCAAGATGCGGTAGCAGAAACCAGGGCTCGCCGACTGTTCCCCTAGGATCGGACCTTTGGTTTCCCTCTTGCAGCGCGGGAGTGCAGAGGGAAAGGCGTCGTGCCCGTTGTTCGACACCCTCCGTTTCTCTCTTGACAATCGCGCTTACCTGCGTATACTTGGTGTGGATTGTACACTAATTGCCGGCCGATTCGCCCGGTGACTGGTGGTGTGATGGACACGCTTCTGAAGGTGCTGCTATGCGAGTGGATGAGTTGATATCAAAGAGCCGTCCGTTCCTAGAGTGGGCTGTCGAGTGGTACAACGATCTGGAACGTGTTCCGCTGGACAGCGTGATCGGGGATCCCGAGCGGGCGGCGGTTCTGTCGGTAGATGTGACGGGCGGCTTTTGTCGTCAGGGTCCGCTGGCGAGCGAACGCGTGGGGAGCATTGTCCGGCCCATTGTCAAGCTATTTGAGGCGGCATTTGAACGCGGGATCCGACGCTTTGTCCTGCTGGAGGACCACCACTCTTCCGATGCCGTGGAGTTTGCGAGTTTCCCACCCCATTGCGTGGCTGGGACTGCAGAGGCTCAAACGGTACCCGAGTTAGTTGAGCTGCCGTTCTCTGATCAGTTTGTGATCATGGAAAAGAATTCGATCAGTTCCTTCATCGGTACCGGGCTCGGCGCCTGGCTGGAGGCGTGCCCCGACGTGAACACCTTTATCGTCGTCGGTGATTGCACGGACTTTTGCACCCATCAACTTGCCATGTACCTGCGCCTGCGGGCCAATGCGCTGCAATCTGCCAATGTCCGGGTGGTGCTGCCGGTGGATTGCGTGCAGACGTACGATGTGCCGGTGGCAGTAGCTCGGGAAATCGGCGCCGTTCCGCATGATGGCGACCTACTCCATCTGATCTTTCTGTACAGCATGATGCTCAATGGCGTGCAGGTAGTGGCAGGAATAGGGGACTAGCCGGGAGGTTCGGATGGAACGAGCAGCGGAGCAGATCAGCCAGTGGCTGCGTGAACGGGTTGAGGCGGCCGGCGCCAAGGGGCTGATCGTCGGGCTGAGCGGGGGGATTGACTCGGCCTGTACCGCTGCCCTGGCCAAGAGGGCGATGGGGGAAGCGGTGCTGGCGGTTCTCATGCCCTGCCAATCGGATGCAGTCGACGCCCGGTATGCGAAAATGGTAGTGAAAGCCTTGACCGTTGAGACGCTCACAGTCGACCTGGGGCCGGTTTACGACAAGCTGGTGACGACTCTGCCCGAGGCTGCCCGCATGGCGCGAGCCAACATCAAACCCCGCTTGCGGATGACCACGCTCTATTACCTGGCGAACTCCCGCAACTATCTTGTTGCCGGGACCGGCAACAAGAGCGAGTTGATGGTGGGTTACTTTACAAAGTATGGGGACGGCGGAGTGGACCTGGAGCCACTGGGTAGCCTATTCAAATGGCAGGTGCGGGAACTTGCCTGTATCCTGGGCGTTCCCCAGCAGATCATCGACCGGCCACCCACGGCTGGCTTGTGGGCAGATCAGACCGACGAGGGGGAGATGGGGATCACCTATAAAATCTTGGACGCGACTCTGGCGGCGATCGAGGTGGGAGAGACCGCCGGTGTGGACCCGGCCGTGCTGGCCCGGGCTCAGAGCATGATCGTGTCCTCGGAACACAAGCGGCACATGCCGCCAGTTTGGCAGGCTGGCGCTCGAACCGGCTAGGAACCGGGATTGAGCCTTCCCAGGCCGCTCAGAAGTCTGCATCGGCCGGCATGCCCGGCTTGAGCAATCTCTCCGGGTTGGGCAGGCGTATTTCAACCGAGTAGAAGGTGTTCAGGCGTTCCTCTGCAGTGGCGACGTTGCGCGGAGTGAACTCGGGTTCATCTCCGATTCGAGTCACCTGGCCGCGAAATGTCCTGCTGGGATAGCTATCCACTGTCACTAGCGCTGACTGGCCCAGCCTAACCTGGCCGACCCGATTCTCCGGTACATACACAACCAGCATAACCTTGCTCAGGTCAGCCACGGTGAGGATGGTTGCCGCCGGAGCTGCCAGTTCGCCGGCCGTCAGCACGCGACGCAGCACAATGCCATCGATCGGGCTCCTGAGTGTGAGACGATCCAACCGCACCTGCAGAACGTTGGCCTCAGCCTCTGCCTGCCGCACAGCCGACTCTGGGACCCTGATCTCCACCGCCGAGGGGCCGGCCTCCAAGTCATCCAGTTGGGCCTGTGCCACCTTGACCCGGGCCTCAGCCACCCGATGCTGACCCTCCGCCGCGTTGGCCTGGGCAGCAAGAGCTAACGGTTCGCTGCGGATCAGTCGCAGCCAGTAGAGCAGTCTCCGGGCGGTTTCCTGGTCGGCCTGGGCAGCCGCTAGCGCCTCCTCGGCCGCCGTCACTTGAAACTCGGCGACCCGGCGTTGCGTCGTGCCCTCCAATTGCTGATCGAGCAGCAGGCGCTCGCTGGCGAGTATTGCGTCTGCCAACTCCGCACCCTGCTCTGCGAGCGCCACCTGGGTCCTGGCCTCAGCGATCCGGGCGTCGAGCTCCCTGGGATTCTCGATAGCAACTCGTGCATTTTCCCATGCAGCGAGCGCGCCGTCTCGTTGAGCCTCGGCCAAGGCCAGCGCTGCCTGGGCGGCGGCGATCTGCTCCGCGCGCGGTCCGGACCGCGCCAGGGCCAGGTCGGCCCGAGCAGTGGCAACGGCCGCCTCTGCCAGGGATAGTTGGAGCAGCAGCGGGGTTGCGTCCAGGACCACCAGGATGTCATCAGTTCGTACCGGCTCACCTGCCCTCGCCCGTACATCAAGCACGCGGCCCCCCATCTCGGCGGCGATGCGGATCTCTTCAACCTGAATTGTGCCCGAAGCCGCCAAGGCCGTGCTCTCAACAGTTGCTGCCGGCTGACTGGAGCAGCCCCAACTGGTTGTGACTAGGGCGAGCGCCAGCGCGGCAAAGAGCAGGGCACTGCCTGCCCTACGCGGGCGTGGCCTGGTACCGGCCGTGTCGCGTCGTTTCGCCTCCATCTCTACCTCCCTACGGGCCGACAAACAGAACATCAGTCGGCATTCCTGGCTTGAGCGCGCCGTCCAGATTGGCGATGCGGATCTCGACCGCAAAAACAAGGTTGACCCGTTCCTCTCGTGTGGCTACGTTGCGCGGCGTGAATTCGGCTCGATCAGAGATGTGTCCCACGTACCCCTCCAGGACACGGCCGGGAAAGCTGTCCACCTGAATCTGGACCTCTTCGTTCAGATGCACCTGGCCAATTCGGTTCTCAGGTACGTACACGACCAGGTTCATTTCCGCCAGATCGGCGACGCTGAGCGTTGCGGCTCCGGCGGCCGTGACCTCGCCGGGATGGGCCGATATGGTCAGGACGGTGCCGTCCAAAGGCGAAGTGAGGCTCATCATCGCTCGCTTTTGTTCCAGTGCTTCAACAGCTGCCAGTGCCTGAACGACGCGAGCTTCCAGAGCGGCAACCTGCTCGGCCGTGGCGCCAGCTCGCATGCCATCCAGTTGAGCCTGGGCGGCCGCGATCTGGGCTCCAGATTGAGCCAGGGTGCTCAACGCTTCATCGACCCGGGCATTCATCGCCTGCTGGTCCTCCCGCTGACCATACAGATGGTAGAGCGAGGTCTGAATGCCTTCCAGCTGGACCGCCGCGGCATTCACCCCCACCCAGGCCTGCCACCATTGGTTGGGGGTCAGATGCAGGTCGAGCGGAATGCCGACGAGGCCGTCCGGCCTGGCATTCAGGCTCTCGAATTGGTTCTTGGCGACCTCGGCCGCGTTCCTCAAGGCGGTCGCCTGATCCAACCGGCGCTGCGCTGCCATGGCCTCGGCCTGCGCAACCGCAATCTGCAGCAGGATGTCATGTGGGTTCTCCACCAGCTTGAAAGCGTCGCTGACCGCCTGTGTTGCAGCATCACGGCCGGCTTTAGCCTCGGCGAGTTGGGCCTCGGCCACCATGATCTGTCCTGGTCGAACCCCCGCCCGGGCTTGCGCCAGTGCTGCCTGGGCCACAGCTGCCTGCGCCGCGGCCGCCTCGATCTGCGCGTCAAGTAACACAGTGTCCAGTTGCACCAGCAGATCACCGGCCGCTACTCTGTCTCCTTCGGCCACCGGGATGTCCGAGATGCGCCCGCCAAACTCGCTGGCGACAGAGACCCGTTCCGCCTGGATGATTCCAGACGCCACCAGCGCGCCAGCGTCGGTCCCTCGGGAGAGGCCCAGCAGTTCTTCTCCCTTCTTGCGGATTTCCGGAGGCAAGGCAGCGATGAATCTGCTGATCGATTCGATTACCGGTGCCTCTGTGTCCTCCTGGCGGATAACAACAACCAATAGGATCATCAGCGCCAGGCTCAACAGCGCCAGCAGGAGGCGCAAGAGCCTGCGCGGACTCTTTTCTGTTGCCGTCTTGTTGTCCATATGATTCTTCCTATCTGCGAATCAGGTCAGGATAGATAGGCGTGAGTTCTCTGGATTTATGCCTATTAATCCCTCGGCCTGACGGCCGAGACAAACACATCTTCCAGGGTTGGGGCAATCCGCTCAATGGCATGTACCTGGACGCCCTGGCCTTCCAGCAATGCCCATATTGATTGTTTGAACGACTCGACCTCTGGCATGACGACATGAATTCGAGTGCCATAGAGCGCTATCTCATCCATTGGGAACTGGTCGTCACGCTGGGCGGTCTTCAGAGCAAGCATGGCGGCTTGGCTGTCAGCGCAGTCGATCTCCAGTACTTGACCACGCATCTGCGTCTCCTTGAGCCGGTCAGGAGTGTCCAGGGCAATCAACTGCC
>WSZX01000377.1 GCA_013139935.1 Ardenticatenales bacterium | reverse complement strand
GTGAAGAGCTGCGACATATAGCCAACGTGGGCATGCATTGCTTTGGTTTGCGCGGTCGAGTCATAGCCCAGTACGCGGCATATGCCCTCGGTCGGTCTCAGCAGGCCCAGCAACAGCCGAATGGTGGTTGTTTTGCCCGCTCCGTTGGGGCCCAGCCAGCCGTAGACCTGGCCCTTTTCCACCACAAAGCTGATCTTGTCCACGGCGACAAAGCTGCCGAACCGCTTGGTCAGCTTCTCGACCTGGATGGGCGGTGGATTCCTTCGTGTCGTGTTCACTGGCTGTCTCTTGCCCTGCGCACCAGACCTATGAACGCCTCTTCCATCCCGGGTTCGATTTCACCCATCCCCTTGCAGGTGATCCCCTGGGCGCTGAGGGCGCACTGTATTTCCTGCTGTCGCGTGGCTGTCTCGTCCACAAAAACGTGCAGCATCAACCCGTAGGTTTGCACCTCCAGCACTCCCTCTAGTCCGGTCACTAGCGCCATAGCTCGATCAAAATCCGAGGGCGTGAACTCGATTAGGCGGCCGGGCACCAATCCTTTGACCTCCGCCGGAGTGCCATGGGCAATGAGCTTACCGCGGTACATCAAGCCAACCCGGTTGCAGCGCTCTGCTTCATCCATGTAGGGTGTGCAGACAAAGATGGTCAGCTCCCTCTCAGCGCGCAGGATGCCAAGCAAGTTCCAGAATTCGCGTCTGCTGACGGGATCGACGCCCAGTGTGGGCTCGTCGAGCATGACTACCTGGGGTTGGTGGACTAGGCTGCATGCCAGGGCCAGCTTCTTCTTCATCCCCCCGGAGAGCAGGCGGGCCGGCCGGCTGGTGAAACCGTCCAGGCCAGCGAATTCGAGCAGTTTGGGAATCCGCTGGCGCCGTTCTTTCCGGCCGACTCTGTGAACGTTGGCAAAGAAGCGGATGTTCTCCATCACCGTCATGTCGCCTGGGAGCGCAAACTGCTGGGCGACATAGCCGACGCACGCGCGGATGGCATAGGTGTCATCCATCGAGTCGTGGCCCAGGATGCTGCTCCTGCCGTCCGTCCGTCTGAGCAGCCCCAGAATGACGCGGGTGGCGGTCGTCTTGCCCGCCCCGTCCGGTCCAATCAGGCCAAAGGTCTCGCCACGCCTCACCTGCAGGTCAATGCCGTCGACGGCCGCCACCGTGCCGCCCCTAGTGTTGAATTGCTTCACCAGCTCTTGGGTGCAGATAACTATTCTTTCGGTCACTGGCCCACTGCTCCGCTAGTCTAGACGCTTCTTGAATGTTGCGGCCGCTATGACCATGACCACAGCGCCGTAGGTGGCCAGAGCGAGCACATCGTTCCAGATGTAGGTCAGCCCAATCCCCTTGGTAAAGATCCCCCGGACGATCCGGACATAGTAGGTCAGGGGGATGAGATTGCCGACCGCCTGAACCAAGGGGGGCATCGGCGCACGGGGATAGATGAACCCAGTCAGTAGAAGACTCAGAAGCATCAGCAGCATCGATATCTGTTGCGCTTGTTTCTGGGTCTGGGCCACGGTTGAGATCAGCAGCCCCAGCCCCAGCCCGGAGACGAGGAACAGCAGGGAGAGCCAGGCAAACAGCCACGGGTCACCCTGGAAAGGGACGCCGAACCAATACACGCTAAAAAGAACAATGTTCGCCATGGCGAGCGAGGTGACCAGGATGTTGGGTACCATCTTGGCTACCATGAGTTCCATCGGCCGGGCGGGGGTAATCAGTAGTAGTTCTATGGTTCCCAGTTCGCGCTCACGCACCACGGACAAGGCCGTCAGGTTGACGGCCAGCAACTGCAATAGTATCCCTGCCATGGCGGGCACAATGAACGTCAGGTCGTCCATGGTTGGGTTGTAGAGGATGCGGATTGGCGAACTGATGGGGAGATTCCCTGACAGGTTGGATCCGGATGATCCCGCGCGGGATCCCGCCCGGCCAGTGTTCTTCACCATCAGTTCCATTGCCCGGTCCTGGGCAATGGAACTGGCCGCACTGTAGCCTGACTGGACGGTGAACGAGTCGGAGCCATCGAGAAGAATCAGAGCCTGCGCGTTGCCCCGTTCAACCTGGGCTGAAAAACCAGGCGGGATCACCACGCCAGCCCTGACCTGCCCTGCGTCGATGGCTCGGATGACCTGCTCTTCATCCGCTACATAGACATCCATGTCAAAGTAGCCCGCGGTCTCAAGCGCATTGATGAGAGCCCGGCTCTGATCGTCCAGGCTCAGGTCCGCCACCGCCGTGGGAATGTGGTCCACTGTCAGGTCCACTGCATAGGCAAAGAGAAACAGCTCGACGAAGGGGATGGCCAGGGCGATGCCCAGCGTAGTCCGATCCCGCAAGAGCTGGATCATCTCTCTTTGAATGAGAGCTCCCAGCCGCCTCAGTGATTCCAGCATAATCGTCTCCCCGCGATCCGCAGGTCAGTCGAGCCCTTGCTTGAAAGCACGAGAAGCAAAGAACATAATCACGATAATGTAGGTGAACAGCGCGGCCACCTGTTCCCACAGGGATTCGATGCCAACCCCTTTGGTGATGATCCCCCGGGATATGGGTATGAAATACGTCAACGGGAACAGATTTCCGGCGATTCGAATCAAGGGGGGCATGGCGTATCGGGGGAAGATAAAGCCGCCCAACACGACCCCCACGATGGTGAACATCCCGATCAGTTGTAGGGCCTGCCTTTGATTCTGGGAGACGGTCGAGATCAAGAGCCCCAGTCCCAGGCCGGAAAAGACGTACATAAAGGCGAGCCAGAGAAAGAGCCAGAAATCGCCTTGGAAAGGCACGTTGAACCAATAGACACCCAATCCGAGGATGGTCAGGAGATTGATGATGGAAATGAGTATGTTGGGGGTGACCTTGCCTAGCATGAGTTCAGCCGGCCGGATGGGGGTAACAAGTAGTTGCTCGATGGTGCCCACTTCGCGCTCGCGGACCACTGCCGCAGCCGTTAGCGTGATGCTCTGAACCTGCAGTAGCATCGCCAGCATGCCGGGGATAATGAACCAGAGATCGTCCTGGTTGGGGTTGTACAGGATCCGGATGCGCGCGTCGAGTGGCAGAGTGCTCTGGCTAGCGGCTGCCAGGGGAGCGCACGTTGCCTTTTCCATCAGTATGCTGATCGCGTGAGCCTTGGCCACCGACGTGGCAGCATTGTACGCCGACTGGGAGGTGAACAGGTCTTCACCATTTACTAGCAGGAGCGCCTGAGCATCGCCGCGTTCCACCAGGGCATCAAAGCCGGGTGGGATGACAATGCCCGCCTGGACACGCCCTTTGTCAATGGCGTCAAGCACGTCGTGGTGGCTAGCGACGTACATGACGACGTCAAAGTAACCAGAGGCCACCATGGCGTTGACGTACCCATGGCTGGCAGCATCCAGGCTCTGGTCGGCCACTGCAGTCGGTATGTGGTCAACGCTCATGCTTATGGCATAGCCAAAGAGGAACAACTGGATCATGGGCATGGCGAGTTGTATGGCCAGAGTGCGCCGATCGCGGAAGGTCTGGATGAATTCCTTCTGGATCACGGCCCAGATACGTAGCAGCATTGGAGATGCCTTTGCCCGGCGGTGTTATGAATCCCGGAACCGAATGCCGTCCAGGAGTAGGTCTACTACCATCTCGGCCAAAGAGTGGCGCTCCTCTGGAGAGGGCAGCGGGGCTGCCCCGCGGAGGGCGGGCAAGATCAGACCGCCGAATATACTCATAACCATCCTTGCCCCCAGTGCCGCGTCCATTGGCCGAAACACCCCGGCGGCGATCCTCTCAGCAATGTGCTTCTCCAGCAGTTGGTGGATCTTCTTCAGCCGCACCATGACGGACTCTTGTAGGATGACGTCATCCACCGAGGCCTCACTGAACAGGGTGCGGGCGAACGGCAGTTGCGCCTCGGAGATGTCCATAGCCTTTTCAAACATGCTGACCATCGCGTCGCGATCCTCAAGCGCCTGTGGTTCCTGCAAGGCGGCTATCATCGGTGTCTCAGCTTCGTTGGCGACGGCCAGCAGGATTCCGCGTTTGTTGTCGAAGTAGTTGTAGAGGGTTCCCTCAGCCATGTCTGCTTCGCGCGCGATCTCCTTCGTGGTGGTATTGGCAAAGCCCTTCTGAGCAAAGAGCCGCGCTGCGGCGGACATGATTCGCTGCCGGCCTCGCGCCATGCGCCGCTGGCGACGGGCCTTGAATCGCGGACGGTCCATTGTGTCTACAACCATGTTGTCTCCCGGTCGCGGTGTGAGCGTTTGCTCGTTCAATGAGCAGCGGCTCGGAAAATGAGGGAACGCTCATGCTTGGAGTGGATTTTACTAGATGACCGCCCGTTGTCAAGTCCTCTGCTGGAGGGTTTCGAAGAACAGCCAAGGCGCCGTTCCCTCTACAGTTCCGTACCATGGAAGCGAAACCGGAGAGGTGCTAACACCTCTCTCCCCGCGGCACCCCTTTTCCCATACCCTCGTCCTGAGGTGGAGGAGCGCCGGTGGTTGCTTCTGCAGCCGGATTGTGTAGAATTGGACCCGAGACGATTCCATCGATCGGTGGAGGTCGAATGTCAACTCGCTCGCTGGGTTCCTGAGATGCATGACTCAGATTGAGGGTGGTGGGAATGTGACTGCTGGATCGAAGCACCATCCGGCCAGCTACCGTAGGACGGCAAGGGTGGAGGAGGCAGGAGAAAAGAGCCGCTCTCAGGTCGATCGAGGCAGCGTCATCCTCTGCCATTCATGTCATCTCGAGAAGGTCGACGATGGCCGGATGGCTGCGCGCGACCGTCCCTTTTCCGAATCAGAGGACAATCCATGAGCATTTTCAACGGACAGCGCCTGGGCAATGCCACCTTCAAGCTCGATATCGAGCGGATGCGGCAGGGCTGGTACTCGGACAAGTACTTTGCCAACATCGTTGCCATGCTGGAAGGAGTGGCGGGTGCCGAAGACTGGCCCCTGCCCACCT
>WSZX01000350.1 GCA_013139935.1 Ardenticatenales bacterium | reverse complement strand
CGGAGGCCATTGTGCAGCCGGCCTGTGTTTTATTACCACAGATTCACCAGCACTGCGCGCAGGCGCAACTGTCACTGATTCATGCACACTGCGCGCAGGTGATTCCGTGATTAGCATTCTGGATATGGGTAATGGGTATTAACGCATCGGAAGAACGAATACTGGAACAGCTGCGCCTGGGGCGGGAGGCGATGCCCGATTGGGCAGAGGCGCTGGACTTGCAGATTGCCTTGTTGGAAGCGCAAATGGAGGTGGAGATTCCGGCCGTGGAGGTCAGACTCAATGCGGAAGAGGCGACCCAACGCCGCCGGCAGGGGATTCCTCTGGTCAGCGGCCGGGAGTTGCGGATGGACTGGGATTCTTTTGCCGCCCTCTTCCGCCGAGTTTGCCAGATCTCGGCCGCCCACCGGGCCGACCTGGCCGACGACTTGGTGGCGCTGGAGAAAATACCGGCCGACGACCCAGAGCAACTCCAATCCTGGATCTTTAGCTTCATGGCGGAAGGAAAACCAAGCCAGGACGACGAGTTGGGCCTAGAGAGATTCGCCCTTACCCACACGCTGCGGCCGTTCCTACGCCGCTACGCGCAGGCCTACGCATCGTTAGTGGACGAAAGCGGGTGGCGGCGGGGCTACTGCCCCATCTGCGGCGGGGAACCCGATCTTGCCTCCCTGAGCGCCCTCGACGAGGGTGCACGCCATCTACTCTGTTCCCGCTGTGATAACGAATGGCTGTACAAGCGGTTGGGTTGTCCTTTCTGCGAACGCGCCGATCATGGCGAAATTCGCTACTATCCAGAGGAAGAGGGCCCGCACCGCTTGTACGTCTGCGATGAGTGCAAACGCTACTTGAAGACGATTGACCTGCGGGAAGGACCACCACGCAGCCGGGTGTTGCTGCCGGTGGAGCGGGTGCTGACGATGGGAATGGACGTAGCGGCGCGCGATGCGGGTTACGGGTAGATTGGGTGATTGGCGCATTGTAGCATTGATGCTGCTGGTGTGCTTGCTGGTTGGGTGCAAGGGAGAGCAGGAGACAGAGCGGCCGCCATCACCCCCGCTGGAACTGGAAACCCAAGGATCGCTGACGATGGATGCGGACACGGCCGCCGTCATCCATCTGCCCGGCATCCCGCCGGAGATGATGGTGGATGACGCCGGCCAGATCGTGGTCGCCAGTGGGCTGGAAAACGTGGGGGTGGGGACTCTTGTGCTGATGGAAGGAGGCAGCGACGGGTTACGGTGGCAACATCCCGACCACAGGACGGGGCCGGAAGCCATCGCCAGCTACCAGTGGACCTTGGAAGGACCGGCCGGTTCAAGCGCCCAACTAGACGATCCCACCTCCCGCACTCCCATCTTTATCCCCGACATGACCGGCCGTTACACCGTGGGCCTGACCATCGCCAACGCCGAGGGGGTCACAGGCCGGCCGGCCAGTCTGACCATCCACGCCGGGACCTGGGTGGGCAACGGAGCAATCCACGGCGCTTCCGACGATGTCCACCAATGCGTCGAGTGCCACGCGGACAAGATCGAAACCTGGCGCGGCACCCGCCATGCCATCACCCTGAAACGAGCCATGGACGGGCAGGCCAGCCCCTTTTACCTGGAAAACTGCATCCACTGCCACACCGTCGGCAACAACAAGCTGGCCGATAACGGCGGTTTTGACGACTTGGCGCGCGAATTGAACTGGAGCTACCCGGAGGAGCTCGAACCAGGCAATTATGCCGCTTTGGTTGCCGAGCACCCTCAATTGGCCAACCTCGGCAATACCCAGTGCGAAGCGTGTCACGGGCCGGGCAGCGACCACAAAGAGGATGATGAGACCATTGCCGTCAGCCTGCGGCCGGAGCTATGCATCCAGTGTCACGACTTTTTGCAGCAGGACCGGCATGCCCAGTGGGTGCGCTCCGGCCACGCCGACACCAGTCTACCCCAGATTTTCCCCGATGGGATTGACAATACCAAGTGCTCCACTTGCCACACCACGCGCAGCTTTGTCGCCGCGGCCGATGGGACAGAGATCATTGTGGGCGACACGGAGCAACTGTCCTGCCAGACCTGCCACGACCCCCACTCGGCCGCGGGAGGCAACTTTTACCAGTTGCGCTACTATGGCTCCATCCAACTGCCCGATGGGACCAACATGCTCGATATGGGTTCTTCGGCCCTCTGCATCCACTGCCACAACGTGGGCGAAGGGCCGGAATGGGTTCACCAGGAGCCTGACCTGTGGCGCCCGCCGCCCCAGGCGGCCGCGGCCGAGATGCTGGCCGGCGTGGGCGGCTACACATACGGCGAGACGCTGGACAACTCGCCTCACGCCAACACCACCCGCTGGAGCGGTGGGTGTGTCAACTGCCACATGGTCAGCTCCACCGGCGAGGGAACAGGAGATTTCCTCTCCTCCAGCATGAATGAACCGGTGGGGGAGCACACCTTCCAGGTGCGCTTTGACAACGGCACGCCAGACGACCCCAGCGACGATTACGAGAATCTGCGGGCCTGCTCCGGCTGCCATGGCGAGGTTCCGCGCATCAACGGCCCGGCCGCGGCCGATTACGACGGAGATGGCCAGGTTAAAGGGGTACAAGACGAAGTCCAGGGCTTGCTGGACCTGGTGCGGGGTGAACTACTGGCGGCCGGGGTCGAATGGAGCGACGACGCTCCCTACTGGGGCCCGGCCGAAACAGTGGAGCTACGAGCGGCGGTCTATAATTGGAGCTATGTCAACAACGATGGCAGCCGGGGGATTCACAACACCGCCCGCGCCGTCGAGTTGCTGCAATTGACTTGTCGCCAGTTGACCGGCCGGGAAGCGCCCAACGCCATCCTGCGAACCGGCCAAGCGCCAGAACTCACGCTGCAAGAGCGGTTTGGGGCCGAACGCCCCTGGCTGGACCGGCTGAACTGGTGCCACCTCATCATCCCCCTGATGGTGCTTGGCCTGTTGAGCGCGGTCATCTATGTCATCATCGTCGCCTATCGCGGCGAACGCCACCCGAAGGAGGAATTGACATGAAAAAGAGGCTGTTTATTGTTTTGTTGCTCGGCCTGCTGGCCGGATTGGCGCTGTCACTGGCTGCATGTTCGTCCGAAGACAAACCCACCCTGATCTACTTTCGCTCCGGCACCTGACCGTACTGCAAAGCCATGAACCCCATCGTGGATGAGGTCAAAAAGGAGTACGGTCGCCAGGTCAACTTTGAATTCGTAGAAATGGACAACAAGAGCGGCAAGGACAAGGCAACCGAACACGGCATCATCGGCTACCCCAATATCCTGATCCTGGACAGCAGCGGTAAGAAATTCAGCCTGCTCAGAGGAGTAGTAGTCAAACAGACAATCGAAAAGACGTTGGACCAAGTGCTGGAGAAAGAGGCTGATTAGGCCAATCCTGGCGAAGGTTCCAAGTTTTTGGGTGAGGCGCAATGCCCGGCCCACATCAGGAGGCACGGCCGGATCGGGCTGCACCAGGGGGTATTGACAAGACAGGGAATGGCCACACCTCACAAAGGTGAATGGCAGAGTAGCGATGATCGGCCGCTGGCCAGATCGATCAAAGCACTTGTTGAGGAATCAATTCCCGCTTTGAATGCGGAATCAGGTGCACTCTGCGTCCGGAAAAGGCCAAGTTGTTTTTGAACAAGCACAAAGAGCGTTCCACCAGAGTAGCATCAGAGCCCCACCGCGCGCTGCACTTTTCGCAATACCTCCGCCGAATGCCGTAGCCTTTCCAGCTCTTTCTTATTCAGAGACAACTCCAGCACCCTGATCACGCCGGCCCGGCCGACCACCGTTGGCAGACTGAGACAGACATCTCCCAGCCCGTACTGCCCCCGCAAGAGGCTGGAGACCGGGAGCACCGAGTGTTGATCGCGCAAGATGCTTTCCACGATGGAGGCCGTTGCCAGGCCGACGGCATAGAAAGTGGCGCCCTTGCGTTGAATCACCTCATTGGCTGACTCACGAACCTGGCGGGAGATCTCTTCCCTCTGAACCTGGGTGCATCCCCGTCCGCAAACGAGACAATACTCGGCCAGGCGCGTACCGGCGATGTTCGCCAGGCTCCAAACCGGCACCTCGCTGTCACCGTGTTCGCCGATCACTTGAGCATGCACGTTGCGAGGGTCCACTCCACAATGCCTGGCCAACAAGTAGCGGAAGCGGGCGCTGTCCAGCACAGTGCCCGAACCGATGACTTTAGCGGCGGGGTGTTCTGCCAGCTTGACCGTCAGGTAGGTCAGCACGTCAACTGGGTTAGTGACGACCAGCAGAATCCCTTCCGGGTTGTGCCGAACGATCTGTGGAATGATCTGCTT
>WSZX01000476.1 GCA_013139935.1 Ardenticatenales bacterium | reverse complement strand
CGTAATCCCGCGTCTGCTTCCCATCCCCATAGATCACCACCGAGCCTCCGCCCAGAGTCTGGCTCAGAAAGCGCGGCAAAACCGGCCAGTGAGACGCGGGCAACTGCTGCCCAGGGCCGTATGCATTAAAGATCCGCAGGCAGACAGTCTCAATCCCCCACAACGCACCGATGGTGTGGACATAATGCTCGGCCGCCAACTTGCTGACCGCATAGGGCGAATCCGGGCGTGGCAAAAGAGCCTCGTGCACAGGCTGAACTGGCTGTTCGCCATACACTGCCCCCGAGGATGCCAACACGACCCGTCCCACACCCGCATCGCGCATCGCCTCCATCACACTCACCGTCCCTCCCACATTCACCGCACTGTACTCGCGGGGATAGAGAGCCGATTGCGGAACGGAGACGCGCGCAGCCAGGTGAAACACACAGTCTACTCCCTGGAGCAGTGTCCACAATTTGGGCACATCGCTCACATCACCACGAGTAAAGAGCACAGCCGCGTCTAGCGTCGTCTCATCTCCAACACTGAGGTCATCAATCACCCAGACCTCATGCCCTTCACGTGCCAGCCGGTTTGCCAGGGCCCGCCCAATGAATCCGGCTCCACCAGTGACCAATAGACGCATACATCCTCCCTCATTGCAGACCAGGATTGCCGGTACCCTCGATTATACCCAACGCCTCTCTGATGCCAACCGGCCCGCGGCCGAACGGAGAGAGCGTGAGGGTGTGGAAAAACGCCCTGTCAGGTCATGCGGAGCGCCACATGGATGGAGATGAGGGCCGCCGCGGTGGGGAGGGAGAAGCAGGGGGAATTGGGGCGTGTTGTGCCCCAATTCCCCCCTACCATTCTCCCTTTTTCAGCGGGACCGGCCTCCAATCTGTTGTCGCCACCCCCAGGAGAACCCGTTGACAAAGCAGGTTGGCACGGGTACTATCACTCGCATGAAGCCGACCTCGCGCTGGCCACGATACTTCCGGCGCGTTCTATTCGCCGCGATCTGCCTTGCCCTGCTGCTGGTTCTCACCCGGGAGTGGCCCGACCGTACTGCCACGGACTACCAGTACAGCACCATCATCCACAATCGCCGTTTCGACTTTGTCGGATGGGAACTGACAGCCCTAGCAAGCAAGGCGCTCTACGGACTAGCGCCTCCCCACACCAGCCTGAGCCCAGAGGACCAGAAGCAGATCACACTGCACTTCATGGACCAGTTACACTTGGTTCGGTCCTTGGAGGACCAAATCGCCACTACCTACGCCGATCCGGCAGTCAGCAACCCGCGGATAGCTGTTGGGGGCCTCCAGTTCCAGATGAAACGTGCGCGCAAGGAACTGGCAAGAGTCCAACCGCTGGCAGAGGGGATTCTGGAGGAGCAGATCGCGTCCGTGCTGGCCCACGAAGGCATCACGACGGCCGGCCGCATCTTTCCCCCTGTCAGCCTCCACTTCACGCCTCTACCCACCATGCTGGTCGTCTCCCCCCGCGACCGGATTGAGGCTATTCATTTCTTTGCTCTGGAACCCGGGCTGGGAACTATGGACCGGGTGGCGATCGAGGAGGCCATAGATCAGGAACTGGACGTCTCCTCGCTGGTCACCGATATCGGCGGACTGGCACTCTACCCAGCCATGATGCCAGAGTCCAACTCGTTGCCTTGGGTGGCGTCAACCGGCGCCCACGAATGGACCCACCACTATCTCACACTCCGTCCCCTCGGCATCCTCTATGACTCTGACGCCCAGCTTCGCACCATGAATGAAACCGTCGCCAACATCGTGGGTAAAGAGATAGCGGACCAGGTGATCCAGCGTTACTACCCCGAGCTGGTTCCTCAACCTCTGTCTACGGACGCATCAGATTCCGAACCGGACCCCAATGAGTTCGACTTTCGTGCCGAAATGCGTATCACCAGGCTCCAAGTGGACGGGCTGCTGGCTCTGGGGCAGATCGAGGAAGCCGAAGCGTACATGGAGGCCCGTCGGCGGATCTTTTGGGACAATGGATACCACCATCTTCGCAAGCTCAACCAGGCCTATTTCGCGTTTCACGGCGCGTACGCCGACAAGCCGGGAGAGGCGGGAGCCGATCCGGTCGGCCCGGCCGTGGTCGAACTGCGGGCGCGAAGCGCTACCCTGAGGGAATTCCTGCAGACAATCACTCCCTTTACCAGCTTTGGGGAGCTGGAGGCGATGCTTGAGGATTAGGGAATTGGGCAGGCTGCCCAATTCCCCAATCCCCGCGTTCGCTCCTACGGAGCGTATCGAAACGGGTGCCGGGCGGCCGCCTTCTCCGCTATCAGTTCCCCCACTGTCGGCCGTCCCTCGATCGCCTTGCGGATGGCGTGCCGGGTTGCCTTGTAGTTGTTGCCGAGGACTCGCCTCGCAATCGAAGCCGAGGGGTGGACGAACACATTGGCAATGAGGACGATATCATCCAGCAGTGCCTCCGGCAGAAAGCCATCCTCAACGCTCAAACTGATGGCTTGATTGACCCCCCGCGCGGCGTGTTCATAGAAGAGCCGCCTGCTCTTTTTCGTGCGCAAGGTGACGGTGGGGACCAGCAGGGTCCGCGGCCGTTCATTGATTATCTTCAGGCCACGCTCCTCGCCCCAGCCAGCCATTGAACGATCAATGGCCCGGCCGACCGGTCCATCCTTGACTCCGATCAACAGGTCCACGTGGGCCAGTTCCTGAAACGGTGGTCCGGCAAATCCCTCACCCACCTTGATCTCCCAGCCATCAATAGTGCGCGGCGTTTGCGGGGTGGCAAAGAGCTCGGTTTGAGTTCGCTTTCCGCCCAGGTCGTAGGTGACAACCTTCTTGCTGATCTTGTCGATCCCGGCTGTCTCCAACTGGATGCGTAGCTCCTCATAGTCTTCGCGCTTAAAGCCGCCGCCTCGCACAATCGGATGGCGGGCCTCGCCCATCGGCAGCCCCATCGCGGTCAGTCCTTCTTTGACCGCCTGCGCCCCGGCCGTGCGTGTGACAATGCGCACCAGCTTCTGAACCAATTGCTGATCCTGCCGGGCCGCCTCCAGGTCGCCGCCCTGAACCGCACGGTAGATCCGTTGCCAGACGTCGGGGATCAGGTTGGCGCTGGCAAGAATCGCCCCGTCAGCGCCAGAGGAAAATGCAGCCAGGGCCACCTCATCGTGGCCGACAAAGATGCCCACCTCTCCCCGCACCTTTTCAAACAACGCCGCCAGAAAGGCAACATCACCAGAGGTGTCCTTGACGCCGATGACATTGTCCAGATCGAGCAGCATCCCCTCGGCTGTCCACCACTTGAAATGGGTCCCGGTGCACTGAGGAAGATTATAGAGCACAATCGGCAGACCGACAGTGTCGACCGCACGAAAATGATCATAGACCTCGTTGAATGAGGGCTTGAGGTAGTAGGGAGCCAGGACAAGAGCGGCTGATGCGCCAGCCTCCTTGGCTATTCGAGTCAGCCGCACCGTCTCCCGGGTGGATTCGGCGCCTGTGCCGGCTATCACGGGTACCCGGCCGGCAACCTCATCGATCGCAGTTTCGATCACCTGAATCCGCTCGTCGGAGGTGAGGTAAGAGAACTCGCCAGTGGTGCCGGCCGGCACCACCCCATTGACGTGCGGCAGCACCCACCGGATCAACTCGCGATAGGCGCCCTGGTCAAACTTGCTCTGTTGCCCACTCCCGTTTCCGGCGAATGGTGTCACCAGCGCGGGAAAGATGCCTTTGAACCAATCGGTCTTGTATCCCATCGGAGCGCCTCCTCTATGCTGCTTGGCCGGTAGTTGACAGCGGGAGTTGAGTTCCTCCCGGCAGAGAAAATGCCTGTCTGATCGCCTGACCGGCTGCCTGGTAACCAGCGTGATACAGGTCGTGACGATCCAGCGCCCTGGGGTGCAGGGTCGCCAGAGCGATCATCACCTCGTGGTCCGCAACGTTGGCGCTGATCGTGCCGTCTTCCAGCGCATCGGCGATGGCGCGGGCCACCGCCAACTGGGTCGGGCCGTAGATCATGTTGGCCTGGCGCAGGTTCTTCTGTGGCAGAGTGGGCAGGATGAGAGTGGCCGGCCGCACCGTCAGCGCCGGCTCCAAGATCGTGGTTAGCGCCTCCCGGCCGTGGAGCGGGTAGGTTAGCTGTAGCGCATACGCGTCGCCCAACGGGCTGGTCTTGGGGCCCGCCACGAGGTCGATCTGCACCTTGCTCAACTCCTGGCCCGCCACGCCCGAACCAGTACGCAGCTTATGTTCAGCAATGACGGCGGCCGTGATCTCCAGGTCGCCAAATCGGTCCGCCAGTTCTCCGTCAGGATACGTAAAGGACGCGGCCGGCGACTCGATCTTGCCCAGTCTCTCCAGTTCCAACTCAATCTCCGCGCGGGTTTCGTGCGAGAGCGCCCCACCGACCGCCTTGAGCGGCTTGCGCGGCGGCCCCATGCTCAACCCCATCATCTTGAGGGCGGCTTTGACGGCCACCCCGCCCCCGTGCCGACAAAAGATGCGGGAGAGCTTTTGAACCTGCCGTTGAGCACCGCGGGCGGCCGGCAGGTTGCCCTCTTTGACGAACCGAATGACCGCCTGCCACACCTCTGGGTAGATCTGGGCGCTGGCCAGAATCATCCCGCTGACCCCGCTTGCCAGTGCCGCCAGCACAACCTCATCGTGACCCACAAAGATGTCAATCCGATCTCCCACGTATTCGAGCAACTCCGTGGTGTAGGTCAGATTCCCAGACGAGTCCTTTAGCCCGACCACGTTGGGCAGATCAGCTAGATCTTCCACCACGGGCCGAGACAGATAGCGGTCCATCACCTGCGGGATATTGTAGAGCACCAGCGGGATGTCGACCGCCCCGGCGATGTCGTAGAAATGCTGGTAGACACCCTTGTCAGAGGGGTGCAAAAAGTAGGGGGTAACGACGAGGATGCCGGCCGCGCCGGCCGCCTTGGCATCTTTCGCCAGCACGATTGCTTCGACGGTGCCCGAGGCGCCACAGCCGGCAATGACCGGCTTGCCGCCTACTTCTTCCACGGCGATCTCTACCAATCGCTTTTGCTCCTGACGCGAGAGGTAGCTGAACTCGCCCGTAGTGCCGCTGGTGACCACCCCATCGACGTGGGGTAGACAATGGCGAATCAGGCGGCGGAAAGCCTCTTCATCCACGTTTTCCGATTCGCTTTTGGGAACAAACGGGGTCACCAGCGCTGGGTAGACCCCTTTCATCCATGGAACCTTGATAGGCATTTGTCCATCTCCTTTTGAACAGATACGATGGGAAACGGGAGCCAGCAGGCCAGTCAAACATTTGCCCCGGCCGGTTCCTCGCTTCTCATGGCTCGCTGTGGATTATCTCCTCGCCGCGCACATCCGCGACAGTGATTTCTGGGAGTTGGTTAATGGCGTCGACAACTTGCTCCCGAGACAGATTCTCGATCCTCAGGACCGCCCCAAACACATCTCCCCCGGCTCCCTTTACGTACCAGCCACCCGCGGCTGTCAGAAATCCTCCCGCTTGGGCAATGGCGGTCATGACCATGGCCAAAGCGCCCACCCGATTGGGGACGTGAACAGTAAGTCGAATGCCAGGACGACGCGCCCCGAGCAGCTCAAACAGCGATTCAAATAGGTCGGTATCTGTAATGATACCCACCAGCTTGCCTTCCCGCATTACCAGCAGGCTGCTGACCTGGTTCACGTTCATCACTCGGGCGGCTTCTTCCACCCCTTCATCTTCACCGATGACCATCGGCTCCTTGATCATCACCTCGTTCACACTGGTAGAGGAAGCAAGGTAGTTGAATTCGAATCTAGTCAACCCGCCCCCCATCCCTGGGAGCGCCGTGCCCAATGACGACCGGGTCACCAGACCCAGCAGCCGGCCGTCCTCGTCCAGGACAGGGAGATGGCGAATTCGGTGTTCTTCCATCACCTCTCCCGCGTCGGCTACTGATCGGTGGGGAGATATGTGAACGGGGTCCAGGGTCATCAGATCTTTAATCAACATCGCAGTACCTCCACAATGGATATCACATGCGGCCGGCAGAGCACCGGTACCAGGCTATTGCCGGGGCAAGCTTCCGTGTCCTACCAATAGGCGCCGTGTTCCAGTTCGTGCCTCCGCTTCATTTCCTCAGCCGTCATTCCATTCGGCAACACGACGTGCCCGGTCATCAGGATCTGCTGCAACCGCTGAATGATATCCGGTTCCAGCGGCAGGACCTTGAGTTTCTCTATGGTACGATCGTGAGAGACGTGCAAGTGCCGAATCCGTATGTCCCCATCTTCCCAGACCGCATAGGTGGGGTCGGGCACGCCGTAGCGCGGCTGCCCAAGGCTGCCTGGGTTGACCAACAGCGTGCCGTCGACCTCCCTGAGAGCCGGCACGTGGGTGTTTCCCATCAGTATCACCTCGGCCCCGGCCGCCCTCTCGATCATCTGTCGCAGTTGCTCTTGGGGAGTAAACAGCAGATTGAGGGCGCCATACATCGGCTCGATCGGCGTTCCGTGTACCAGATGAAAAGTCGTCCCTCCCAAAGCGACGATCTGCTGTTGGGGTAGATCCCGCAAATAGTCCACATCCTTCTTGTGCAGTATCTTCCAGGCGTGGGCCTGGGTTGCCAGCGCAAGATCGTGCAGCTCGATGGGTGTTCCCCCGCACGTGTTATTCACCAGCCCAAAGTCATGGTTTCCCTGCACGGCAACGGTGACATTCGCCCTGAGCCACTGAATGCAGGCGGCCGGGTCCGGCCCATAACCCACGGCATCTCCCAGAAAGAGGATAGCGTCCGGCTGCTCCTCGGCCCGCTGCATCCAAAGAAGAGCCTCCCAGTTGGCGTGAAGATCGGAAAAAATGAGGATACGCATCAAGCAGAACCTGTAACCACTCCCTGGACCGGAATTGTACTACAAGTATCTGCAGGCGCAACCGAAAGCGGGCGGCCTCGGCAGAGCAGGGTTCCGCTTCCGGCCGGATTGCCACCAGCGAGAGCAGCGGCCTGTCGCTGGTGCCCAGGAGGCGTTTTTCGCCCTGGACGGTAGTGCTTTTGCCCCAGTCCTTTTGCCGCCCCCGGCATTATAGATCTCCATCTGTTGCCTCTTCAGCGAGCCGATGTGCTCCGAGTCGGTAGGTGTGGCTGAGAACCATCGGTTACCCTGACTGGCGTTCCAGAACTCGTGCCAGCGGGGATTCGGGAACATAGTTTCACATCAGTGGGGGTTGGTCAACACTGGCACCGGAATCAGCGATCATTGTCATCCGGGCCCGGTTGCAGCCAGGCCGCGCCACACGTGACCATGGACACGTGATGCCCTATTGGCGGCCCCCGAAAGCACCTGGAGGGTTCCCGTAGAACTCGGTCAGAGCAACCCCTTCTCCTCCAGCATCGGCCGGGGATCCACCAAGTTACGCTTAAAGGCGGTGGCCTTTTCATCGAGCCCAAAAGCCAGGGCCATCAACTGAGTAATGTAAATGATGGGAATCTGGTGCTCCAGCGTCTTCATCTGCATCTGCCGGCCGTCCAAGTTCGAGTGACATAGCGGGCACGCAACGATGATGGCATCCGCGCCAACGGCCTGCGCATGCTCAACGATGTCCTGGCTCAACTTCAGCATGACCTCCTTGGCCGGCACCGCCAGGCTTCCACCGCAACAGACCGTCTTGTCATCCCAATCGAGGTCCTCGGCGCCCAGCGCCCCACAGACCATATCCATGTCCATCGGGTACTCGTGGTTGGGGTGTCCCGTGATCTCTGGAGGCCGGGTCAGCAGGCAACCATAGTAACTGACCAACTTGAGCCCTTTGAGCGGCTTGGTTACCTTCTCCTTGATC
>WSZX01000516.1 GCA_013139935.1 Ardenticatenales bacterium | reverse complement strand
GGTTGCTGGAGGTCTGCTCGGCCTCGAAGGTGAACGTGGCGGTGGTGGTCAGGCCCTGGTAGGTGTCGTTCGTCGCATCGGGCAGCTCCACGTTGAAACACAGGTCCTCGTTGGCGCCACTACCTGCCAGCGTCCTCTCACCGCCCTGGACACCCTGGGCCGGGTCACCGATGACATCGATGCCTGCTATGCTGCCCAGGTCAGCAGGACCGTAGATCACGGAGCCGTCCGTATCGAACTCGGCATTGGTGCAGGTCGTGACACCGGTCTTGATCGTCAGATCGAGCTGAGCGGCCAGCGTATCCTCCGTGGTCGTGCTCGTGACGGCGTAGCGCAGCTCCAGCGAGCCATCGTTGGTGACAGTGATGGGGTTTGTCACCTCGTCGCCGGGCGCCATGCCGCTGTAGGTGACGAGAGCCGTGGCCGGGTTGGTCGATATGTCCACCGTCCCCGCGGAAAAGACGTTGGCGTCAACGGCTTGGCTGTCCGTCCAAATGGCATTGCTGGCCACCCCCAGGCCCGCTGCTACCACTCCGACAAGAAGCAGCACGACCAGGATGCGCGATAGGTTACTCATTGTCTTCGTCCCTTTTCCCCTAGTAGGAGGCGAGTCTTGAGACGAACCGGATGTCTGCGATCTTCGGACCGGCCAGTGAATGGCGGCGATTGCCATCGCTACTAGGCCGGCTGCTACCACTCCCACAAGAAGTAGCACGACCAGGATGCGCGATAGGTTACTCATTGTCTCCATCCTTCTTTCCCTAGTAGAAACCAAGTGCCAGCACGGACCGAATCCACCCGATCTTCGGACCGGCCGGCGATAGGGAAATAGCTGCTAATGAAAGAGGAATCTCCGTTGCGGACGTAAAGCCTTCATGCCTTCCGTTCCCCCCTCCTTTCCCTCACAGGCGCTGGCGCGGCGTGTGAGCTGGATATGGGCTTGGTTACGGCATACCCGTTACACTCTATAGACGGACGAATACTCCCCACGTTACGCGATTATCCGCATCCACAAATAAATCTCCTATTCGGGACAAACTACTTCACTGATTAGTCACCGCCACAGCAGCAGTGATCGCCTCCCCTTGACAGGAGGGTGGAGCTTAGGGAGAAGAGGGCCGCCGTTTTCTCAGTCGGCGCGCAAAGATTGCGATGGCCAGCACCAGGGCGAGGAAGAGCGCCGCGTAGGCAACATATTGCCCAATGGAAGACCCACCTTCCTCGTCAGCGGGGGTCAGGGCGGTAATGGGGGGAGCAAGGCCCGGCTCAGGCGGCCTGCTCTCAGCGGCACAGCCAATTTCCGGCTGGCCATCCTTTACCTCCAGGTCTACGTCCTCGATGGAGGCCGCCTCGCCCACTTCGTTCCCGCGAGTTGCACCATACTGGAGAGTTGCGCTGAGCACGAAATTGCCGTCGGCCAGGTTCACAGGATGATGCACGTTCAGGTACGAAGTATCCCTTGGCAAGATGGAGCCCATCTGGAGCGGGATAGAGGCGAGCTCCGTTCCCTTCCGGTCTTTGATCAACAGGAAGCCTTCGCCCCGCACCCTGATATTGCCCATATTGCCGACATAGACCCTGAAGTCCGCTCCCTGGTCGTCCTGCTCCTTCATGCATACGCTGGTGATCTCGAGGGCAGCAACACGGGTGCCAGGCACATCTATCAGGACTGCCACAGCCGCGCGGTTGACTACCCTCACCGCGAACGCCGCCCCGTCCTCCCCGCTGGACGGCGCTTGCGCGCCGACCGGGATCTCCTCGCTGGGCGCGCCTTCCACCACCAGGCCGGTCGTATGCTCGCCCGGCGAGGCATCCGGGGGCACGTCTATGGTAAAGGGCACAATCCGCTCTTCACCCGGCCCCAGTGAGACCTCTGCCACCGACAGTGAGATCCAGTGGCGCCCGCCGTTTAGCTCCTGCCCCTCGTGGGCAAAGCCCGGGCCCCCGCCTATCGACGTCTGAGCATCGGCGGCATACATCTTTAGGACGATGGGCACGTCGCTGCCGTTCTGTACGCGCGCCTCGTCGGCCACGGTAGACCCAGGCGAGAGAGCGTGGACGAAGTAAGCAAAGGTTTCCGGGTTGTCTGGATCGGCCTTGGCAGGACCGATACCGAAAGCCATATGCCCCTGCCCCTGGACAATGCCTGGCCAGCCGAGAAGGGCAAGGGCAAGGGCGATGCCCACCAGCTCTACGAAAAGGATCTTCCTCACTGTAGCTCTCCTCCGGCCTGCCGCGCGCACTCGGCGATAAATCTGTCAATAGTCATCGTTCGTTGCATAGATTATGACGCCCCCGCTGTCCGAACGTTACGAGCGCCCGCGTTTGGGGTAGCCAAATGGCACTCCCGAGGGTTTCGTCACGGCCCGGAGGTGATGTCAACGGTCACTGTAGCGGTGTAGCTCCCGGCATAGGATTCCGCCGGCACCGTCAGCCGGAAGTCGGGAGTGAGATCATAGACGCCCCTGCCGATGCTCGCAACCGCCGAAGCTATCTTGAGGGGCGTTCCACTGAGAGCAGTGAAGGTGGTCTGGGTGGAGACCGGCCCCTCGGCGTCGCCGGAAATCCACACGATGTTGGCGTCGAGGAGCCGGATGTCGAAGTTGGACACGGCGATGGTCTTGCTTTCAGCGTTGCTGAAATCGGTGGAGGAAACGGTGACGTGGTAGCCATTCCGCTGGCTCGAGTCGGCCCGCCAGGCGCTGGTGCTGCCGTCAACCGTCTGGTCGCTGCCGCCCAGCGTGACCCCGGGGAAGGTGATGGCCGCCGTCGTAATGCTCAGAGCGGCAACCCCCGTCACCGCCAGTGCAGCACCGACAAGGGCTGCCGCCACAGCAAGCCATACGCCTAACAGCGGCCTCAACCTGCGCTACCCCTCCCGGGTAATTAGAACGCGTGGCTGCTAGAACGGTTACCAGTCGGGTCGGGGTCGCTCCAGGTGGACTCTGGCCTCGAGCGCCCCGACCAGTGACCAGCTGCTCTAGACGCAGGCGCCGGAGTTGGCGGTTATGGTGATGGTGGCGGTGTAAGAGCCCGCATAGGAGTACGCGGGCACCTCCTGCTCGTAGTCCGGGTAGTAGGTGTAGTTGCCCATGCCTTCGTCAGTACCGGCGGACATGATGTTCAGGGTGGTGGGATTCGTGGTAATGGCCGTCTGAGTACTCACCTGGCTAGCAGGCATGTTGGTGGAGTCGCCGGCGTTGCAGACCGTGTCGCCGTCAAGGATCTGTATGTTGAACTCCTGGTCGATCTCCGAGATGTCGAGGGTGTGGCTACCGTCACTGAAGTCGGTCGAGTCGATGGTCAGGCAGTAGCCGGCTCCGGTCCCCCTGTTATCCGAGATCTCCCAATTGTCCGCTGTGCTGGTCGCCGTCTTGTCCGTACCGTCCAACGTCACG
>WSZX01000235.1 GCA_013139935.1 Ardenticatenales bacterium | reverse complement strand
CAAGACCCCACCTTTGGTCACATGATCATGTTCGGCCTCGGCGGCATCTATGTCGAAGTCCTCAAAGATGTCCAGTTCGCCATCGCGCCCATCACCCCCAGCCTGGCGCGGGAGATGATCACCGGCCTCCGCTCCTATCCGCTGCTCGCTGGCGTGCGTGGCGAAAAACCTTCTGATATGGACGCCATGGTGGATTGCCTGTTGCGGGTCTCCCAGATGGTCACCGACCTCCCCCAGATCGTCGAACTCGACATCAATCCCCTCTTTGTTTACGAAACCGGCCAGGGCGTCATGGCGGTAGACGCTCGTATTGTCGTGCTCGAATGAAAGAGTGCACGAATGAGTGAATCAGTGAATGAATGGGCCAATTGAATGAATGCGTCAATGAATGAGAGGAATGATAATGGCTAAATCGATTTACCTGGTATCCACCGCCTCCTACTCGGGCAAGAGTGCCACCTGCCTCGCCGTGGCCTTGGGCCTGCGCCAGGAGGGGGTCGCGGTGAGCTACATCAAGCCGGTCGGCGCTTCCCTCATGAGCTTTGGCGATGGCTGCATCGACGAGGATGCCTATGTCGCCTGGGGAGCGCTCGGCATTGATGCTCCCTGGGAGTATGCCTCCCCGGTGCTCCTCACCGATGACCTGCGAGCGACCCCTTTGGACGAGCCGGCCGCCGGCCTCAGGGCCAAGATCACCCAGGCGCTGGACTACCTCTCTGCCGGCCAGGACGTCGTCATCATGGAAGGGCTCGGCCGCACCTTTGACGGGCTCTCCCTCGGCCTCTCTGGCCCTCAGGTGGCTGAGCTGACCGATGCGGCCGTGATTCCCGTGATCGCCTACCGCCCCGACCTCGACCTCGACAGCATCCTGCTCTTCCGGCAGCTCTTCGGCGACCGCCTGATAGGGATTGTGATCAACGGCGCCCCGGCCCGTATCGTCGAGCAAACCGCCGCCCGCCTGCGGCCATTCATGGAGCGCCACGACCTCAAGCTGTTGGGCGTCATGGCCCGCGACAAAGTGCTCCGTTCCATCACCGTTGGGGACCTCGCCAAGGAGCTGGGCGGCGAGGTGCTTTGCGCCGAGGACCGCCTGGACGAGTTGGTCGAGACCTTTGCTCTCGGTGCCATGACCGGCGACTCCGCCTTTCGCTTCTTCCAGCGCAAGGCCAACAAGGCAGTCATTACCGGCGGCGACCGCTCTGATGTGATCATGGCCGCCCTGCGCACCTCCACCAAATGCCTGATCCTCACCGGCAACCTGCGGCCCGCCGTCCGCGTGTTGAGCGCGGCCGCTGACCAGGCGGTGCCGATGATCCTGGTCAAGGAACCCACTCTCTCCACCACCGCCAGGGTCGAACGTGCCATTGGACACGTCCGCCTCTCCAGCCCCAGGCAGATCGCCCGCCTGAAGGAAACCCTGTCCGACTTTCAGGGAATCGTCCGCGCCGTCCGCGAGACGCTCAACGTATAGCAGGTCCTAACCATGCCCAGGCTCAGAACCAAGATCGTCTGCACCATCGGACCCGCCACCGACGACGCTAGCCTCCTGCGCCAGATGATCCTGGCCGGGATGAACGTCGCGCGACTCAACTTTTCCCACGGCGACCAGGAATACCACGGCGAGAATATCGCCCGTATCCGCCAGAGTTCCGCTGCCCTGGACCGGCCCGTCGCCATCCTCATCGATCTCCAAGGCCCCAAGCTGCGCGTCGGCGACCTGGGAGCAGACGGTCTCCAACTCGAGGCCGGCGAAACTCTGGTCCTCACCAACCGCCCCATCACCGGGCATCCCGCCGATGAAGACGATGATGATGGCCGGCCGGCCACCGCGCCCCTCCAGTACACCAGTTTGCCCGATGAGGTCCACGCCGGCGACCGGATTCTGATGGACGACGGTCTGCTGGAAGCCCGCGTCCAGGAGACCAACTCTACTGATATCCTCTGCCGCATGGTCGTTGGTGGCCTGCTGAAATCCAACAAGGGATTGAATCTGCCCAATGCGGCGCTATCTATCCCCGCCATCACCGAAAAGGACTGGAACGATCTAGAGTTCGCACTCTCGGCCGGGGCTGACTGGGTGGCCCTCTCCTTTGTTCGTTCAGCCGAACAGGTACTCCTCCTCAAGCAGCGAATCGCCGAACTATGCCAATTCGGCCGGCCGGCACCGGTGGTCGCCAAGATCGAAAAACCTGAAGCGGTGGAACAGATCGACGCCATCATCGCCGCCGCCGACGCCATCATGATCGCCCGGGGCGACTTGGGGATTGAAACCGCGCCCGAGAAGGTGCCCATGGTCCAGAAGATGATCATCGGCAAATGCAACGCGGCCGGCATCCCCGTCATCACCGCCACTCAGATGCTCGACTCGATGATGCGCAATCCCCGTCCCACTCGCGCCGAAGCCTCCGACGTCGCCAATGCCATCCTCGACGGTACCGACGCCGTCATGCTCTCCGGCGAGACCGCCATCGGCCGCTACCCGCTGGAAACCATTCAAACCATGGTCAACATCGTCCACGAGGTGGAAAAGTCCCAATCGGATCATTGGGAGCCGCCCGCCTACATCCAACGGCCCGTCGCTACCGTCACCGAAGCCCTCAGCCACGCCACCTGCGAGACGGCCCACGACCTGGGCGCGGCCGCCATCATCAGCGCCACCGCCTCAGGGCACACCGCCCTTGCGGTAGCCCGATACCGCCCCATCTGCCCCATTATTGCCGTCACCCCCAGTCCTTTGGTCCAGCGCCGGCTGCTCCTCTCCCGTTCCGTCTGTCCCCTGCTCGGCAAGCGAACCGAGAACACTGACGAGATGCTCGATGGTGCCATTCAAGCCGCAATCCACAGCGGCCTTATCGACCGGGGTGATACCGTCGTCATCACCGCCGGCATCTCCCCCAACATGCCTGGTTCCACCGACCTGATGAAGGTCGAGACCATTCCGGTCGTACTCTGCAGTGGAACCGGCGTGCTGGAGCGCGTCGTCACCGGCCGGGTCCGCACCGATCGGCTGACCACCGACGACATTGACTCCGACGAGATCCTCGTGGTTGAGCGCAGCGATAGGACCCTCATTCCGCTCGCGCGCCGGGCGGCCGGGCTCATCACCCAGGAGGGTGGTCCGGGCTGCCACGCCGCCATGCTGGCCACGGAACTGGGGGTGCCCGCCATCGTTGGAGTCCAGGATGCGCTCCAGAAACTTCAAAA
>WSZX01000450.1 GCA_013139935.1 Ardenticatenales bacterium | reverse complement strand
GACGCTCAGTACCGCTTCGGCCGGATAGACCAGCGCCAGTTCAGCCTCCAGGCCCGAACGGTTCAGTTCGCTCCACTTGACTGCAACATCCCATCCCCCCTCAGTTCGTTCTGAATAGCGATAGCTTTGCATTACGGCGACATCGCCAAAGCGGACACCGTCCGGGTTGTGGTGCAGATACGCCTGCTGTCCAAAGTCCCACGTCAGATCGTCAACGGGCAGGGACGGAGGGGGGATCAGGCGCAGAGCTACGGCGACGGCCGATACCAGGATAAGAACCATGATAGCCATCAAACGTTGCGCAGTCAGGGTGGGCCTCAGCCCGCGCCGTACCCAGTAGATGGCACACCCAGCCAGGGCCAACAGCGAGGCGATCTCTGACATCAGGCGGAGCGGCGTCCGGCCCAGGGTCAGGACGACGTCGTGGTCACCGGCCGGAAGGTCCAGGGTAATGGTTCCCAGACTCTCGGCCGGGCGCACCTGAACCATCTTGCCATCCACGCGCGCCTTCCAGCCCGGCCAGTAGAGAACAGGAAAGGCGATGGTAGCCGAATCTGTTCGAACCAGTACCAGCCAGCTTTCCTTGCCGGTTCGCGTCTCCAGTCGCGTGGCGATCGCTTCCCCCGCCAGGATTCTGACATCCATCGGCCGGCCGGTGACGATGGATTCTGAAGTATAGAGCCGGGGGACTACTGCGCGCGGCAGATATTCGTAGCGGGTGGTCGTCCCAATGTTGCCACTGAACCATTCGTAGAGTTGCATCCTTTCGGCTGTGATGTCGCCGGCGGCAAGGGCAACTGCATCCGGGCGCAAGCCGGCCAAAGCCGAAAAGACGATGAGGATGGTCAAGATCGCCGGCGCCAGAGCCCGAGAGACGCGCCGTCCGGGGGAATCGAGATCCAGCACCTGAGCTATGAGGAGGGCGGCAGCCAAGGCCTGGACGGAGAGAAAGCGCCAGGGAAACTGTACCATTGGAAGCAGCGGCAGATGGTCCCAGAGCGGCCGAGAAGCGGGAGTAATCATCACGGTGGAAATTGAGAGGGCGAGGAGTGCGAAAAGAGTCAGGGGGTTGAGGGAACGGATTCCGGAACGGCAGAGGCGGAGCAGGGCGGCGATGAGGCCGGCAGCGGTCAGGATGGCTTGAACCAGCCCCATGCTAAAGGGGGTCATGCCGGCGACGTCATAGTCGAAAATCAGGGTGGACTGAACCAGTCCGGCCGAACCACTCGTGGAGGCGAGCGTGCGGAAATGGTTGCTGTAATGATAGTATCCGGAGGTCTGAGTGGTGAGCTGCACCGCACCTTGCTCCCCGAGCGCCGGGAGCCAGAAAAAGGCGGAAAGCGCCAGACCAAGAACCAGCCCGACCGCCAGCGTGGCTCCCGCTTTCCAGCCTCTGTGCGGTGCCGGCGTACCGGCCGCAAGGAGAATGAAGAAAAGCAACACAAAGGGACTAAAGATGAGCGCCGAGATGTTGTGGGTGAGTATCAGGGCTGCATAGCTGAGGGAAAAGAGGATGGCCCGGCCACGCCCCGGCCGGTCCCAGAGTCGGGCGGCCGCCCACAGGATCAGCGGATAGAGGCCCATGGCCCAGAATTCTGTCAGCGAGTCTCCGCGAACATAGATGTTGACCAGATGGTAGGGGGCAAAGGCGTAGGCGGCGGCCGCCAGCCATGCAGTGCGGCGACCAAACCGAGTGTTGGAGCCCTCACCCCGTGCCTGCCCGGCGCCGCCAAAGCGAGAAACCAATCCGTACATGGCCCAGGCCGCCAAGACAGAGCCCAGCCACTGGGTAAGCTTGACGGCCGCGACCAGCCCAAAGCCCCAGAAATGGAGTGCGGCACCAATATAATATGGAAGAGCCGCATAGTAGCTGAAAAAGGGGTAACCCAGACCGTAAGCAGCATCGGGCATCCAGCGAACTGGAAAGTGACCGTCAGCCAGTGCTGTCACCAGTTGGCCGAGTCGGAACAGCAGGAATGGACTATCACCGCCCCCGCGGGTGTTGAGGAAGCCGAGCCCGGTGGTTGCGCGCAGTGTGGGCGCCAGCAGTGGGCCGACAACCACTGTTGCCAGCAACAGCAGCAAGAGCGAAAAGCGCCACCGGCGTCCAACCGCGAAGCGCCGGCCCATTATCCTCCTCTAGGTGTTGCGGAAGATGAAAAAGATACCAACCAGCACGGCCGCGACGAGCAAGACCACGATGCCGCTGACTGCAAACAACGTCGCCGCTATCCCCTCATTGCCTCCGGTGTCAACAGGGACAGGGGTGGCTGGCTCGATCGGCGGCTCTTCCGCTGTCCCCTGGTTGTCCGGCACATTTGCCACCGCTGTTGGTTCGCCAACCGGCATGGTCGCTATGCTGCCAAAGAGCACCATCACCATCTGCCCGGCCTGCAAGTCAACTGGCACGTTGTCCGCGGTGGTCATCTGCCGGCTGGGTGGCACCGTCTGGAAAACCTGATAGGGGCCTGGCTTGAGGTTGTCAAAGCAAATACTGCCGGCGAGCGCATTGCTAGTCTGCGTGCCGACGATTTCATGTCCATCGAATAGCGTGATGGTCACGCCCGAGATGAGCCCCTCGATTCCATCCTGCATCCCATTGCGGTTGCCATCGTCAAACGGTACGACGCAGATGGCTGCTGTCTCGGGAGTGGGTGAAGCGGTGGGCTCCGGCGGGGCGGTAGGAGTAGCAGTGTTCACCGGTGTGGCGGTGGGCTCTGGCGTGGGGGTCGGGAGCGGCGTATCGGTCGCGACCGGTG
>WSZX01000325.1 GCA_013139935.1 Ardenticatenales bacterium | reverse complement strand
CTCAATACGATAGATATGCGGGCTGGCGCTGCATTTGAGCAGCACGTGTAGCGGCCGGCCCTCCTCGAACTTGTCCAGGAAGCTCTCTTCCACGGTGTGCACGTCTCTCCAGCGATACCCCAGGCGGTCAAACGCATCGAGACTGCTGATCCAGCGGAGCTGGTTATCCTGCAACACATATATCTCTTCGCTCTCTTCCCCTTTCACCAGCAGCCCATCGCGGATGATCAGAGCCGCACTGTCGGGCATGGCCCGCGCCAAGCTGGGGCCCTGTCGGGAGAGGGGTATGTTGACCATCACTACCAGCGCCAGCAACCCAATGACCAATCGGGGCAGCACCCGAGTCATCTGCCCGGCGGCGGGATGAACAGCCGGGGGAACGGGCTCGGCCGGGTCGGAGACTTGCACATCCCGCGCTTTCGGTTCAACCGCGGGCTCCGATTCCGGTTCTGTCGCGTCCACCTCCCGCCGGCCCCTGTCCACCGAAGGACTCGCTATCTCAATCTCGGGCGCTTGGTGAGCCGGCTCGGGCTCTGGCTCCCAGGAACGATGCCCCTGACGTGCCATCTGGCGCTCTGCCAATGCATCCAACAGAAGGTCAAGAATCCGGTCCGTGCGGGAGGGCTCTTCGCGATTTCTCATCTCTCACCTCCCTACTGCACCACAAAGAAGCCAAGGATCTCGCCGACACTGGCAAAGATGTTGGCGTAGAAATTGCCACCCAGTTGCCGAAAGAGCTCAAACTTCATGCTGGGCGCCCCGATGAACGGCCGCAAGGTCCAGGCCATCTGGCTGCCGACAAAGGCATAGACGATCACCCAGAATCGCATCACGTTGCCCCGCGCTCTTTCCCCCTCTCGTCCACTGAACGAGACTATCCGCATCCCTTGGCTCAGGAATACCACCCCCACCCCGCCTGTGATTGCAAAGATTGCTACATTGAGTAGCTTGAAGAACTGGTATTGGCTCGTTGTTAGCAGGAAAAAGAGCACGATAGGGGCAAAGGAGAGCAGGAGCACGGCCGTCACTGTAATGGCAGTCAGAATGAGCGCAAAGTTCTGGGTCAGGCTCTGGCTGGAACCAAAGAGGACATTGAAGAAGTAGAGCGTCGGAGAGCAGACCACCAGCGTCGCGAGGAAGAGGATGGGCAACTTGACCGCCGAACTCAGAGCCTGCCATAGACTGTGCGTCGAGCCCATCACTGCCCCAAAGAGCATCAGGAAGACGACGGCAGAAACCAGCATCGCCCGCATCTTTTCCTGCAGCCCGATCCCATCGCGAATCTCGCCAAAGAACTGATGCCGATTGCGCAGAATAGTCTCAATGATCCCAAGGTCATTCATCATTGGCAAACCTCCATATGAGTGTGTCGACAATGGGTCTGCCGCGACGTGGAAAAAGGCAGGGGTGGTGTTGTGAGGCGCTTCGCGCCCCAGCCCCGCTTTCCGTTTGCAGCAGCGGAACTGCGGAGGGGCCGTCCCCTCGTTTGTTTTCTAGTCTCTCCATATCAGCATACATCGGCAGACTGTGTGGAGTGGCCGCTCATCTGAATCCAGTCCGGCTGATCCGCGGCCGGGGCCATCTCACCAGCGAAGGGCTGGCCACCAGGTTGTGAGAAGGGTCATGAGCCAGAAGAACCCCCAAGAAGCCAATGCGTAGCGCCAGCGGTGGAACTTGAACAGCGGAATCAATAGCGCAGAAAGGGCAACCACCCAGAAGGCTGGGCGCGCGAGCACTTGCTCCCACCCGATTGCTGTTCCATCGGGGGCAAACAAAAGCCAGCGCAGGCCCAACGCCAGCAATACAGGCAACCCGGCGGCCACTACTGCTTCGGCCGTGCCCCAGCCGACATGTGTCGCCTGCAAAGCTTGCCCGATCTCTTGGCCCGGTCCGAAACGGGCTGCGGCCTGGGCAAACGCATCATCCTGGCTCAAACCGGCCGCTATCGCCTCGGCCACCGTCTCTTCAAGGTGCGCCCGCATTTCAGCCATTACCTCCTGTTCCGTCGCGCGGTCCAGGTCCAGCTCAACCTGTATCTGCTCCAAGAGCCTTTCTATGTGGCTCACCCTGCCTGCTCCTGTTCCACGCCCAACATCTGGTTGAGCGTGGAACTCAGGCGTCGCCACTGATCCAACTCTTCTGCCAATCGACAGAGACCGTCCTGGGTCATGCGATACACCTTGCGCCGACGGGTACCGGGCTTTCCTTCCCACTCGCTACTCAACAGGCCCTCGCGCTCCAATTGATGCAGCCGTGGATAGACCAAGCCTTCCTTGAAAGAAAAGTATCCACCGCTTTGCGCTTCCAGTTGGCGGATAATCTGGTAACCGTGCATCGGGACTCCCTCATCCGCCAAGAGCTTGAGAATGACAACTGTGGTAGTTCCCTTGCGCATCTGCTGCTGAATGGATGACATCGGCTCGGCCAATACCTATGTAACTATAGTATTGGCTGGAAGTATATCCTTGGTGGCTATCCTGTCAATAGGCAATCCGCTCCCCAATCCCCGATACATTGAGCAAAAAACGTAGGACACAGAGCGCCAGCACCATTCTACTGGCGGGATGTGGATTTGACTAGCTTGCGCTCTAGGCGGGCTAAACGATGGGTCAGTTCCGGCCGAGCAGTGCTCTGTGTTCGCCTGGGCCAGCGCCCTGCCAGTCTCAATGCTCCACGAGTCCAGTCGGCCGCCTCCCCCAACTCTCGTGTATGCCACTCACAGTGCTTGGCCATCTCTATGTGCCCCCGCACATCATCCATTTCAACAGCCGCCAGTTGTCTCCAGATGACCTGGGCGTCATCTCTCCGGCCGGAACGTTTGAGCAGTCGCCCCAGCCGCGAGAGCGCATCTTGGAAAGCTGCTGTCGTCAGCCCCGTCGCGATGGCGCATCGGTAGGCTTCTTCTGCCCTGGCCGTCAGGCCCAGCGCCTCGTACCACCTGGCCAGGGAGAACCAATGCTCGCCTTTGTCCACCTCGGCACTCGGCTGCTCAAAGATGCGACAGAGTTGGGAGATCAGCGTCACCATGGATAGAACGTCCACCCTATTGTGGTAAAAGATGCGTGGCATCTCAATCCCGTTGCCTGTGCGCAAATAATCGCGATAGATCCCGGGAATCAACCCGCCCGGAATGTCCGTCTGGTCTCTCCTGATACCCAGAACCTGTTCTTCCAGCGAGATCAGGCGACAGGAGTCCAGCGAGCCACGCCAAAGGCGACGAGCGGGTTGAAGCAAGTCGAGGTGAGGCGAATCAGAAAAAGGCGGCGGCCGGCGGTTGAGTATGTAACGGGTTTCCAGCAAGGGAATATCAAAACTGCGGCCGTTGAAGGAAACGATCCCCGGATGGGAAACGAGTTGCTCTGTCAGAGCTGCCAACATGGCTGGTTCGTCATCGGGGCTGCGTAAAAAGAACTGTCGCACAACGAATTGAGAACCCTCAAAGAAACCAACCCCCACCAAAAACGCGATCGTCCCCGTTCCGCCGGACAACCCGGTGGTCTCGGTATCAAGGAATACAAAATCGCGAAAAGATAGCTGGCCCAGAGAGGGTTCCCTGAACATGGTTGCCGCCACCTTGGTGGAGGCGTCCAAGAGCGAGCCCAACGACTGTGTCCCGTGCGCCCAGTCCAGCGGGTAGTTGCGCTCTGTCACAAAGCATGCACTGTCCTCACTCGGAAGCAACCGGCCGGGCAACAGATTTTCCACACATCGCGTTTGTCGCCTTTGCTCCGCCGGTCGGAGAGCTGCCGGTCCTTTGCCCAAACCCAGACGGCGCAATCGGCCGGAAAGATCGGTGTTCATCCCGCCATCTCGAGCAACCTGCTCGCAACCAGTCCCAGCAAGAGCAGTCCAAAGTTGTAGCCAAAATGGGTCAGGAGTGCCGCCCAGGTGTCCAAGTAGCGGCGCAACGCCCCCAGAACCAGTCCGATGATAAAGACCACCAGCGTAGCCGGAGAGATGGCATATTGTAGATGGGTTGCAGCAAAGAGGAGCGAAGTGAAAGGAATGCCCAAACGAGGCTGCAAGGCTCCTCGAAAAAGAATTTCCTCACTCACGCTCGACAGCGCGGCCAAAAGAAAGATTGTTCCCACGGAATCAAAATCCCTCAACACCGCATCGGATATCTGCCGGACGGCATCCGCCTGGCCGGGATCAAGAACCACCCAGATGACTGAGACCACAAGGTTGATCGAGACGAGAAGAACAATAGCCAAAGGCGCAACAAGGAGGGAACGCCAACGGAAACTGGACAGACCTAACCGGTCAACGACCTGCACCCAGCGGCGACGGGTGAAGAGACCCACCCCCAACAGGGAGGTCAGCAGCAAGCCCAATGCTTGAATCACATAACCAAAGACCGAGACGCTCTCCGCGCTGGCCTGCAAGCCCTGAAGGCCGCCGACTAGGGACAAGGTAAGCAGAACCCAGGAGACGAGATAGCAGGACAGAATCAAAGCAGTGAGATGAACGGGGGATTCCGGGCGGATCGACATGACGGGTGACAATCGCATGCGAACAGCGGGGGAGAGACAAAGGAAACCGACAACAGATGTCACGAGCAGAACCGCGCCCCCCGTAGAGAAGGAGACGTCAAGGTTCGGTAGGAGAACACCAAAGCCACCGGCGAGGAGAGCGAAAGCACCAGCCAATCCAAGAGACAGATTGAAGACAAAGAGAAACCGCACCAAACCCAATGTCCATCTGTCGCGACCTTCCGCGATGTTCGCCACTAGCACAAGTCCCAAGGTCCCTGCAAATCCCAACAGTATCTCCATGGCATCAGGATTATATCGTTCTGTTTGAGCGCGGTAAAGGATTTCTACACTTCATATTCGTCCTTAATATATTGTAGTAACAGTAGTAGGAACTGTGGAAAACTGGATATCTTCTCTCTAGCAGCCGCTTCTCGCTGTATATATCGTTGCTCGGTCGCGGCCCCCTCATATCCACGGTCGATGCCGGACACCGCCCTGTGGAGTAGGTGTTGATCTCTTCTGCATCCTCGGTGCTTCTGGTCCGGTGACCCATTTCCCCCATCGCTGTTTCGCAGATCCGCTTCTCTTTCGTACCCTCTGCTAACATCCCTTCCCCATCCACGACTGGGTTGTTAGGGGATGGAAGGTCTGACACCTCTTGTTTTCCACAGCAAGGAGGATTTCTCCACAGATTTCGCCGAGTTATCCACAGGATTCCGTAGGGGTGGATGCCTTTGGAGGGCGGTGATGATGTTCGTGACGACCTGCCATCTCCATGGATGAGGACGATCTGTAGAAAGCCCGCCAGTGGTCTGACAGAGGGAACGGTGGTGGGGCCTCTCTGTCTCTTGCCTTACGGTTCTGCCACGGTTATACTGTCATCACGCTGTGTGCTCAACCCAATCGAAGGAACCGTTTCTCATGCTAAGAGATAGCTTTGCACTCGTCCGGAACCGGTTCTCAGGAGATGTCGCAAAGGAGCACGTTGCGGCCATCGTTCGCCATCACCGCATCCAAGCCAGCCCCGGCTATCGGGCGGCCGCCACCTACGTGTTGGACGAATTGCACAAGGCCGGTTTGGACGCGCAGTTGGAGACCTTCCCGGCCAACCGCGAGACGCGCTTCTGGACGGAATCCTCTTTCCAGGAATGGCACGCGACCGCTGCCAGACTGGATCTGATCGATCCGGCCGACCACGCTTGCAGGCTGGCGGACTATCGCCAACTCAAGCTGTCGCTCATCCAGCGCAGTACTTCCTTCGATGGGACAGCCGAGGTAGTGTTGCTAAGCGATGGCTTGGATCAGGCGGAATACGACGGGCTTGATCTGGCCGGAAAGATTGTGCTTACAAAGGGCGAAGTAGAGCGCGTGCGTCGATTAGCTGTAGAGGAGCACGGAGCAATCGGCATCATCTTCTATGGGATGAGAACGGTTCGGCCGGTACGCGAGCCCATGGATCTGCCGGATGCCCGGCAGTATACGTCGTACTGGTGGTCAGATCATCCCTCCGAAACCAAGTGCTTCGGGTTTGTACTCTCTCCCCGCCAGGGGGCGTGGCTGTGTGAGCTTGTTCGTACCCGCGCCAATGAGGGATTGCCACCGGTACGAGTGCGCGCCCATGTGAGCAGCCGCTTATACGACGGAACGTTCGAGGTTGTGACCGCGTTCATTCCTGGCGATACTGGTCAGCAGGCGCTCCTTGTGTCTCATCTCTGCCACCCGCAGCCGTCCGCCAACGACAATGCCTCTGGAGCCGCGGCCGCTCTCGAGACAGCCCGGACCTTGCACTACCTCATCCGCAATGGTGATCTGCCCAGGCCGAGGCGCGGCATCCGCTTTCTCTGGGTGCCGGAAATGCTAGGCACCTACGCCTATCTGTCTGCGCATGAGAGCGAGATTCCCTCTATGGTTGCGGGGATCAACCTGGATATGGTAGGTGGCGACGAGGTACTGAACGGTTCGTCGTTCATCCTGGAATGTCCCCCGGACTCTGCCAGCTCCTTTGTGCCGGATCTGCTGGAACGGCTGCGGGAGGAGCTCTTTGATGATGCTGCATCGCACTCCGGGCTAGGGACGTACCCTCTCTTTCGGTACGCGACCACCGGCTTTTCCGGGGGATCGGACCACTATATCTTCTCTGATCCCACGGTAGGTGTTCCGATGGCGATGCTCATCCAGAGTCCAGACAAGTTCTACCACACGTCGGCCGACACCCTGGACAGAATCGATCCGGCCATGCTTGCTCGGGCCGGGAGCCTGGCGGGGGCCTTTCTCTATTTTGTCGCCAGCGCCGGCTGGGAAAAGACCACCTGGCTGGCTTACGAGATGGCTGCTGGCTTTCAGGGACGATTGGCAAAGGCGGTGCAGGCCCACATCACGCGGATGTTTGATGGGGAAACGCCGGCCGCCACTGCACCCGGGATCGGTCAACTCCGACGCCTGGTTGCCTATCAGCTAGCCCGTCACCGGGAATCCCTGGTGACTCTCTCCCGCCTGTGGATCGGGGCCAAGCCGTTGGCAGCCGAGTTGAGCAGTGAAGCGACCCATTTTGCCGAGGCTCAGTTGGAGCGCTGCCGGCGAGCGACTCAGGTCGGCCCAATGCGGGGAAAAGGCGTGGATGAACCAAGCCAGTCAAGTCCGCGGATGGAGGAATGGGAGCAAAAGGCTGCCACATTCGTACCACGCCGCCTATTCCGTGGCCCGGTCGTGCTGCGCGGCCGTTTGGTTGCGCTGTCGCAAGAGGAGCAGACCGCCTGGCACGAGTTGATCGATTCTCGCTCCCGCGGGGGCTATACATTGCCTGTCATGGCAGACTATTGGGCTGACGGCCGGCGCAACGCGTTGGAGATAGTGGATCTGGTGGAGATAGAGTCCGGCATCCGCGATGCCGAGTTGGTGGTGAAACGGTTTGAACTGCTGCACGCGCTCGGGCTGATTGAGCTGTGTCCGGTCGAGCCGGATCAGGAGAGCCCATCCCCATAAGCCGGCACGCGGGGGTCCTTGATCGCCCACCCCTCGGAAAAGGTGGCTGGTGGGGCGGGTCCAGGGAAGCGAGCAGGATATTGCTCCTGGCGGCTAACCGGAAGCTGCACGGCGGTGGCGGATCCAAACCGGTCGATGGCAAGGGCACCAACCGCACTCAACCTGACAGTTTGGGGAACCAGTACCCGGCCTTCGTGAACGGCCAGCAAGGTATTCCATTTCCGGCATCTCGCCGAAAGACGATTGAAAGGAATGAATCGACTGCGCAGGGGTAGCAAATCAATGGACGCAACAACGCTGATTCTGTCCGCCGTCGCGGCGGCATTGCTGGTGTTTGCCTTCTGGCGAGGGCGCGACCTGCCGCTTGCCGGAATATTGGCTGGTGGGAGCAACCTGTGGCGCAACCTCCCTATACTGTTGTTGGGCTTTGTCATAGCAGGGCTGGTCCAGGTGCTCGTTCCCAAGGAGCTGATTTCCCGCTGGATAGGTGCTCAGGCTGGGGCCAAGGGGGTTCTTATCGCTTGCGTGGCCGGTGGGTTGGTGCCCGGTTCGCCATATGCTGTCTTTCCCCTGATGGCAGGGCTCCAGCAGGCAGGGGCCGGCCTGGGCGCGGTGGTAGGCTTTGTCTCCGCTTGGTCATTGTGGTCCGTGTCGCGTCTGCCTGTCGAGATCGCCCTGATTGATCCAAAGGCGGCCCTGGTGCGCTATGGCCTCACCTTCGTCGTGCCACCCATCGCTGGGCTGCTGGCCAATGCCCTGAGTCGGCTGCTGTGAGATACACTGCTCGCGCAGTTGTGGCCAGATGGGAAGTGAAACAAGAATGAGTATGGAACGGAGACAGCGCTACCGTGGCTCTCTGCTTGGGCTGGCAGTCGGCGACGCAGTAGGGACATCTGTTGAGTTCAGACCGCCGGGCTCTTTTGAGCCGCTGGACGATATGGTTGGAGGAGGCCCTTTCGGCCTGGAAGCAGGCCAGTGGACCGATGACACTTCGATGGCACTCTGTCTGGCGGAGAGCTTGCTGGAGAGAGACGGCTTTGACCCCATTGATCAGCTACAACGATACCTGCGCTGGTACAGAGAGGGGTACCTGAGCAGCACGGGGCAATGTTTTGATATCGGCAACACGGTACGGGATGCTCTGCTGCGATTTGAACGAACTGGAGATAGGTATTGTGGTTCTTCGCATCCCATGTCGGCCGGCAATGGCTCCATCATGCGCCTGGCCCCAGTGCCTCTGTTTTACGCTGCCGATCCGCGAACAGCGATTCTGAGATCAGCCCAGAGCTCTCGCGCGACCCATGCCGCGGCCGCGGCTGTGGACGCCTGCCGCTACCTCGGGGCGCTGCTTGTGGGGGCGGTCATCGGGTGTGCCAAGGATCAGCTACTGGCGGAGCATTACTGCCCCATTCCTGGCTGCTGGGAAGAGAGCCCGCTGGTTCCAGAGATCGCGGAGATTGCGGCCGGCTCCTTCAAGGGTCGCCGGCCGCCGGATATCAAAGGAACTGGCTATGTAGTCAGATCGCTGGAGGCAGCACTGTGGGCCTTCCACCATAGTGGCTCGTTTCGACAAGGTTGTCTCCTAGCCGTCAACCTGGGAGATGATGCTGATACCACTGCCGCTGTCTACGGACAGTTGGCGGGTGCCGTGTACGGAGAGCACGGAATCCCGGGATCGTGGAGGGCCAAACTCGCGTGCCGGCAGTTGATTGAATCCTATGCCGACCGGCTCGCATCTGCGTCATCTGGCCTGGAGTTACACCGGGCTACGAAGGATAAAGATAACACCAAGGAGTGCTCCAAGTGAGATTCATCAGGGGACAACTGCTCTGGGTCTTGGTGACCCTCTCCCTGGTCGGCGGATGCCAACCGCTGGAAGACGTCAGCAAGATCTTGGGCGACCTCTTCAAGAGCATCACCCCGCGTCTTCCATAGCCGACGGATAGGCAGGGTACCGGAAACCGGGCGGGCTGCCTCAGGGGACGCACACTGGCAAGCGGGTTGAGCCACTCTGGAGATGCAGGAACCTGAGACAGCTCTGGGCCTGCGCGTCGGCGTTCTAGACGAGACGTGGTCCCGTCCGGCCGGTGCACGAGGAAGAGAGGCCATCCCAACCTCGGCCGGCGCGTCCGCGGGGAGGCCAGTGATCAGGTGTCTGTAGCGGCCCGGGATATCGTGTGTCTCAAGAATGGCTGGAGCGTCAACGACGGGCGGCCGTCACTACAATCGCGGCCGGTATTGGATGGCCTCGGCCAGGTGAGCGGGCTGGATGTCATCGACTCCGGCCAAGTCGGCGATGCTGCGGGATAATTTGAGGATGCGATGAAAGGCGCGGGCAGTGATAGCCAGTTGCTGCATCGCAGAGCGCATCAGTTGTTTCCCGGTATCGTCCAACCGGCAGTACTTTTCAATCTCGGCCGGCCCCATGTCTGCGTTGCAGGTCAGGTCACTTCCGGCAAGTCGTTCGCGCTGCCGCTCACGCGCCGCCTCTACCCGCGCCTGGATGGTGGCCGAGGGCTCCCCGGCTCGCTCGTCTGTCAATTTGTCGTACTCGACTCGGGGGACCTCAATGTGGATGTCGATCCGGTCCAGCAGAGGGCCGGAAATTCGTTTCTGATAGCGGGTGATGGCACTCATGCTGCACGTGCAATCGCGGGTAGGGTCGCCATAGTGACCGCAAGGGCAGGGATTTCGGGCTCCCACCAGCATAAAGTTCGCCGGGAAAGTCAGCGCGCCGCTGGCCCGGCTGATGGTTACCACCCTATCCTCAAGCGGTTGGCGCAGCACCTCCAGAGCCCGGCTGTTGAATTCGGGTAGCTCATCCAGAAAGAGCACGCCCCGATGAGCGAGCGAAATCTCGCCCGGCCGGGGGATGGAACCACCGCCAACCAACCCGGCGTGGCTGACCGTGTGATGGGGCGCGCGGAACGGCCGGGTGTGGACCAGGGGTGTGCCTGATGGCAGCATATTGCAGATGCTATAGATGCGGGTGATGTCCAGCGCCTCCTCTATGGTGGGTCGAGGAAGGATGGCTGGCAAAGCCCGCGCGAGCATCGTCTTGCCCGAGCCCGGAGGCCCGCTCATGATGATATTGTGCGAACCTGCCGCTGCCACCTCTAGCGCCCGCTTGACGTGCTCCTGACCCTTGACATGAGCGAAATCGGTGGTCACGATTGGTTCTTGCTCCAGGTCCACTTGGTGTATGTGGGGAGTGAGAGAAACGAGCCCGTTCAGGTGGTGAATTAACTCCGTGACGTCCTCCACCGGGATGACGTCGAGACCGGGGATGAGTGCGGCCTCAGCCGCATCGGCGGCTGGCACGTAAAAGATGCTCATCTCTTCTTCCCGCGCCATCGCCGCCATGGGCAGCACACCGGTGACGTGGCGCGTGCTGCCGTCTAGCGAAAGCTCGCCTACCACAAGGGCATTGTCCAGCGATGTGGGTGGTATTTGCTCGGTCGCGGCCAGAATTCCCAATGCTATGGGCAGATCGTAGATGGGCCCGGTCTTGCGGATACTGGCCGGAGCTAGGTTGACAGTCAGTCGTTTGTTGGGAAAGTAAAAGCCGCTGTTGACAATTGCGGCCCGTACCCGCTCGCGGGATTCCTGCACCGCAGCATCTGGCAGTCCCACCACCGTCAGGCTGAACAGGCCGCGAGCAGTGTCCACCTCAACCTCAATCGGTGTCGCGTCCAGCCCAATCACAGCGCAACTGGTTACTTTGGCTAGCATGGCCCTCCTGGGGACGGAAAGGTTTCTGTCTCTTGTTTTGGCTGCCTGTGGCCCGCTGCTGGTCGCCCCGTGCTTGGTGCACCAGCTAGCTAGCGGCGTCGCGAGTACCGTTGGTCGCGGGATTGGCCGGCCTCCCAATCGACATGCAGTACACGGTCTCTGGCTTGTCGCGCCCTTTGAGCTGAACCCCGGTGATGGGGGTGATAGGGTATTTCAGGTCCCGAGTATGGAACCTGTCCATCACCACCTCAGAAAAGCGGACGTCGCCGTCAGAGGCTGCTGCCACCAGCGCATGCGCCGTGTTGACCGACAGGCCAACCAGGGCATAGTTCATCCGGGATGGCGACCCGACGTTCCCTACGATTACCTCGCCATAGTCAATCCCGATGCCCATCCCCGCCCGTCTATCGCCATAGATTCGCCACCACTTTTCCGCCAGGCCAGAGAAAACCGTCTGCATCTCGATTCCTGCCTGCATGGCGCATCCTATCGGGTCGCTCAATTCAAATGGAACGCCAAAACCAACCATCAACTCATCGCCGGCAATGTCGAATATCGTGCCGTGATAAGAGTAAGCGATCCCAGTCATGACGGTAAAGAACTCGTTAAGGATCGTGACTACCTCGTCCGGAGAAAGGCGGGCGGTGAGTCGGGTAAAGCCACGGATATCGGCAAAGAGGACGGCTGCCCGGCGACGCTCCCTCTTTTCCATCAGTCCCCTCTCCTCGGACAGTGCTCGGTCCACCAACTCGGGGCTCATGTATCTCTCAAAGGTCGCCCGGACGCGGGCCGTCTTTTCTTTCTCGACCGCCAGTTGCACCGCCTGGAGCGCTTTCAGTTCGGTGATGTCCTGGACTACAGCGACCTGCCCCATACCTCCCACAGGGGACACCGTGGCGTAGAACGTCGTGTCGTCATCCCAACTGATTTCCGAGGCCAGCGACCGGTCTTCTTGGGCTACTCTGGCAAAAAGGGCAAGAAGCGCACCGTCTGGAAGGTTCTCTGCCAAGGGCTCGCCCTTCAGGTCCGCTTCCTGGCGGCCAAGCAGTTGGGCGCCGGCCGGGTTGGCCAGGACGATGCGTTGCACCTTGCTGGTTGCGATCACCGCATCATCCATGCTGGATATCAGGGCTGCAAACCTCTGCCTCTCCTCCTGCACGCGCTCAAATAGCTCGGCGTTCTCTATCGTGATGGTGGCCTGGCCGGCAATTGAATTGAGGAACTCCAGGCTCTCCTGGTCGAACCATCCGGGCTCGGGGTGCAGAAGCATCATAAACCCCTGTATCTGCGCCTTGAGCACAAAGGGGGTGGCTACCAACGACCGGATGGCCTCCAACCGCCGAGGCGCCCCGTTTCCGGCCGTGTCTGCCACCAACAGCGGCCGGCGGAGCTTGAGGAGCCCGGACGCAACCATCTTTTCGATCGAATTCATTGCGGGGGGAGTGACGATCTCCGGTTTGAGCTGCTCATTCATTTGGATCTTGCGCCGGGCCCGGTGTCCTGCCAACAGGACGATGCTGCCCCTGGGCGCCTCCACAGCTTGCGCGGATCGAGTCAACATCAGTGAGAGCATCTGGTCCAGGTCCAGGTAAGCGCTCAGTTCCTGGCTTATGTCATACAGCAATCGCAACCGCCCATGCTGTATTCGTAGTGCGTCCTGCACATCCTTCAGCCGCAAGAGTGTTCGGATGCGGGCGTATAACTCTTCTTTGTTCCATGGTTTGCCCAGAAAGTCGTTAGCGCCAGCTTCCAGTCCCTCGAGTCGGCTGGGGGTGTCCTGCAAGGCAGTTAGGATGACAATCGGAAGAGTGGCGATTGCCGGAGTGGCGCGGATGCGCCGGCAGACCTCAAAGCCGTTCATCTTGGGCATGAGGACGTCTAGGACCACCAGGTCCGGCGATTCGGATTGTTGCAGTAGCTCCCAGGCGGCCGCTCCATCGCTTACCAGAATGATCTCGTATCCGTCTGCTTCAAGCTGCATGGATAGCAGGTGGGAGATGGAAGGGTCGTCTTCGGCAATCAGAATGCGCTTGGGACGATCAGTTGAGTTCATCATGATGGAGCGCCTTGTCGATCCTGGCACAGAGTGAATTCACTGATGCAGCCGATTATACCAACAAACGTCCAAATGAGCCCACTGTTCCTGAGCCGCGGATATGAATTCGGCCCACGTAAGTGCCGTCAGCAGGAGCGTGGCTCGCATTGCGGCCCACACTCATCGTCTCTCTCTCGTGGCCGACGAGGTGTGTCAACGGCACGGCACTCTTTCCCGGGTGTCTGAATTCGCGTCCGAACCTCAGACGGTTTCCGTTGCATGGGGGTCGAGTTGGGATACAATCCTGGCATATGTGGCGCTGGAATCAGAGATTCGTCTACATCTTGTTGATCTGGCTCGTCGTTCAGATGTCCGACTGCAATGCGGGATCCTCCCCTGTTGCCACACTGATTCCGACTGCTGCCTGGCCTGCGCCGCAGGTTAATCCTGGTCAGCGGCCGGATAACGACACTGGGCAGATCCCTCCGACCTGGACCCACACGCCACCCCCACGGTTCACTCTCACACCTGCTCTCTCGCCGCCCACCCCTACGCCTTACCAGCGCACTGCTACTCCTACTGCGCCCACTCGGACTCCCACCAGCACCGCCACCCCTTCTGATACGCCCGTGCCGTCTGTGACGTCCACGCCGACCGCAACCCCTACGCCGTGGCCGACCATCGCGATGGACGAAGTCTGGTCGTTGGACCGGTACCCCCGGCCGTTCAGTGATAATGGTTGGGGGATGCACTGGTTCAGCACCTACGAGCAGGACGTCCAGACCATCGATCGTTTCGTGGTGGAGTTGCAGCGGATGCATATCCGCTGGCTGGTTTTTCTGAACGATGGCACCGATGTCGGCCGGAATGACTACCTGGTGCAGCGTCTAGTCCGCGCCGGGATTGTGCCGGTAATGAGGCTCTATACACACGGAATAGTCCCATATGGCCCGGCTCTGGGAGCGGCCGTGCGCCATTACCGTGGCATGGGTGTCTACTATTTCCAGCTCTACAACGAGCCTAACCTCTATGCGGAAGGCGCGGGGCGGGAGCCCAATCCGGACTGGTACGCTGCGAACTGGGCGCCAGCGGCCCGCGTGGTAGTAGCCAGCGGCGGGCTCCCCGGCTTTGGGTCCCTCAGCCCCGGTGGTGAGTATGATGACCTGGCATACTTTCGCGGCGCGCTGCAAGCGCTCAAGCGCCGCCGCCAAGATCACCTGCTCAACCAGGGATGGATCTCCGTTCACAACTATGCCAACTATCAGTCTGTGAACAGCACCAAGGGATTCCTGCGCTTCCGTCTCTATGACCAGATCGTAGTGGAAGAGCTGGGCCGTTCGCTCCCCATCCTGGGAACGGAAGCCGGACACTATGGTGATATCGGCGAGCAATTCCGGCATGTAAGCGCAGAGTACCGCTACCTGTCTCAACGCGAAAAGTATTTCTTCTGCCACACTTACTGGCTGCTGGGGAACGAGATCGGAGGAAGCTGGGATTCCTCTTTCGAGTATCAGGCTCTGTTCCGCGTTGATGGGTATATCAACCCGCTCGTATGGGGTCTTTTCTATCGTGGTCCCAGGTAGCTGGCGTCTCTAGGATGCAAGACGGTAGCCGATCCCCCGTTGTGTGAGGATGCGTTGTGGCCGATCGGGGTCGTCCTCGATCTTGCGCCGCAACTGCCGGATGTACACTTTTAGGAGGTTGAGATTGCTCTCGTGATTTTCTCCCCACACCGTTGTCAGGATTTCGCGATGTGAGATGGGGCGATCGGCGTTCCGGGCAAACATGAGCAAGAGATTGAACTCGGTGGGCGTTAGATGAACCGCTTCTTCCCCGCGGCGCACCTCCCAGCGAACCTGATCAATGACCAAGTCGCCGATTTCATAGACGACATCCTCATCCGGTGTATCCAGTCGAGAGCGGCGTAACACAGCTTCGATCCTGGCTGTCAGTTCGTGTCGGCGGAATGGCTTGGGGATGAAGTCGTCCGCCCCCAGCTGCAACCCACGGACGATATCGCTCTCCTCTCTCTTGGCTGTCAAGTAGATGATGGGGGCAGTGGTGATCTTGCGGATCTCCCGACAGGCCTCCCAGCCGTCCACCCCTGGCATCATAATATCCAGCAAGATCAGGTCCGGCTGCAACTGGATGGCCATTTCCAGCCCGGATTCGCCGTCCTCAGCGACCTCAACCTGGTACCCTTCCTTCTTCAGGATCATACTGAGAAGGGTGAGTAGATCGGGGTCGTCGTCAATCAGCAGAATAGTAGACATCGCCTTCCTTTCACCTACCTACTGATTATAACCAGTCTCTTACTATTCTGCAACAAGAGGCCGAGATTCGAACCGGCGTTCGGACCTTCGGGAAGGAGCGTCGATCTTGACGATCCCGATAGGGAAAATGGAGGGGGTGTGGATCGTTTGGCGCCTCAATCCTACGTCTACATCTCTCCCCGCCCGCGCGGCCGGCCCTTCTTGCTTACCCTCCTGGTCAACATGATGGCTGCTCCACAGGGGTGTAGGTAGGCCTTGGTGAGTGCCACGCACGCCAGCAGACAGTTGCTGGTGATGGACGCCCCGAACACCGTTCGCTGCGCTTTGCCTGTGAACGGTTAGACATCCGTTTCTGAATCCGCTATAATACGCGCCACTATCCACCCGGGATCGACGCGTCCGCAGACAGGACAGCAGATCGTGCCAAGATATCGTGCCGCCTACGGGACCCAGGATGTACTGCCGGAAGACCAGCCCTATTGGAGCCTGGTGATTCAACGCGCAGAAGAGCTGGGCCAGAAGTATGGGTTCCAGCGGATTGACCCTCCTCTCTTTGAGGATTCCCAGATATTCCTAAAGGGGAGTGGGCACGCGTCTGACTTTGTCATCCGGAAGGAGATGTACACGCTAGAAAAGGAAGAAGGGCAGTCCATTACCTTTCGACCCGAGTTCACACCAGGTGTCGTGCGGGCGTATTTGGAACATGGTATGCACGCGGGACCACAGCCAGTGAAGCTCTATAGCATCGGCCCCATCTTCCGCCATGACCGGCCGCAGGCGGGGCGCTATCGTCAGCACAGCCAGTTCAACGCTGAGATCATTGGTGCAGCGGACCCGGTGGCTGATCTGGAAGTGATGTTGCTGGCTCTTGACCTGTACACCTCTCTGGGATACCGAGAGTTGACGTTTCAGCTCAACAGCACGGGGTGCCCCAACTGCCACCCCGCGTACGTTTCCAGACT
>WSZX01000513.1 GCA_013139935.1 Ardenticatenales bacterium | reverse complement strand
TAAAGCCCCAGTTGTTCAGTTCCATGGCCGTCTCCCACTCTAGCAGGATCCCGTCGCTGGTCGGAGCGGCGCGGAAGTAGAGCAGCGCCACCGCGGTGGGTACGCCGATGATCGTTTCGTCGTCCTGGACCTCCGGCGCCGTGTTGTCGTACACGTCAATGGCGTCCCTGACGATGGCCAGGTTGGTAGTGCTGGTGATATCATGCATTATCATGAACACGGTCGTCAGCGTAAACACCTCGCCGTGAGCCAAGTTGACGCCAAAGCCATTGGGTCCCGCGAAGGTGAGATCATACCAATTCACCAGTCCATCGTCAAGAGACTCCTCTGGCATCGGATCGGCCGAGACAAAGGAGAGGTACCATGGGTCGTACTCATCCTCCAACGGCAGGATATCGATCGTGCTGGGGCCGACGTTCTCGATGGCGATGGTAAAGGTGACATAGTTGGGCCACTCGGCGTCGACATCCATATCGACCAGTCGCTTGTCGATCGCCACTTCGGGCGCCACTTCCATGTCCACTATGGCGTCATCCTGGTCGGGCGGGTCGTCCATGCCCGGCAGGTCGACGCCATTCTCGTCGGCTGGGTTACCGGTTGCCACAGCGATGTTGGTCTCGTCTCCGGCCACCCAGAGATCGGCCGTGCAGTTCACCGATCCGCCCGGCGCCAGGGGCCCGGCCAGGTCGGCGCATTCGACCGATGTCAGCGTCACGTCATCGCTGGCGTCATCCGGCGTGCCATTGTCGTCGGTGATGGTCAGGTCGCTCAGATAGGTGTCGCCGCTGTTAGTCACCAGGAAGTGGTAGGTGACCAGGACGGGCTCTTTGTTGAAGGGGATGTAATAGACATCGCCGTCGGCCGCGTCGCCGGCCGTCTTGATGATAGAGATGTTCGGGGTCATATAGATCTTGACCGCGTCGCTGCTGTTCCCACCCTGACCGTCGGTCTCCCGGTGCAGGGTCAGCCCGCCGGCCGGGATGTCGGCCGACGCGTGTACTGCAAAGACGCCCGAGACACTGCTGTTGATGGTAACCAGGCAGGTGCCGTCCGCGTTCGTCCCAGCGACCTCGCAGTCGGCAGCATCCACGGTGCCGGGGGCGCCATTTGGAAAGGTGATGGCGGGGTTGATGCCCTCGGCCGCGACCCAGCCGTCGCTTTCATTCTTTTCCACCTTGACGGTAAAAGTGTGCGGGTCGCCCACCTGGTTGACCGCGTCCGCCTGGATGGAGATTCGCGCGTCCACCCAGATCTTGGTTCCTGGGTCTGGCGTCGAGACGGATACGGCGACCCCGTCAAGGGTGAGGTCGGACGAAGCATTGATCGTCGTCTGGCCAGGGATGGACGAGTTCACCAGAACCGTGCACTGCCCATCGGCGTCGGTCACGTCCGTCTGGCAGGTGCCGCCCGTGATACCGCCCACTCCGGCGGCGCTTGCACTGACCGTCACGCCTGCCGCGGGCACCCAGACATCCGGGTCGCCATAGTTCGCTTTCACGGTGACGGTAAAGGTGTGTTCGTCACCCACTTGGTTGGTTGCATTCCCGGTGATGGCGATCTGCGCATCCACCCAGGTCTTGACCGCCGGAACAGCCGTCGAGACGGAGATGACAGCGCTGCCGACGTTCAGGCTAGTGGAAGCGCTGACGGCAGTTTGTCCGGGGACGGATGAATTCACCAGAACTCTGCACTGGCCGTTGGTGTCAGTAGTTCCGGTCCTGCAGGTGCCACCTGTGATACCGCCCACGCCGGTGGCGATTGCATCGACCGACGCGCCTGCAGCGGGCGCCCAGACACCATCCGAGTACATTTCCACTGTGACGGTAAAGGTGTGCTCGTCATCCACTCGGTTCGTCGCATCGGCCGCGATGGAGATGCGCGCGTCGCCCAGAGTCACGCTATGACTGTCTTGCCCGTCTATGTCGTTGGGAAACCCGGACGGGTGGCTTTCCACGTACACCCAGTTCACGATTGGGCTGGGATCACCGGTTTGGATCGCGCGGACGTAGGTGATAGTGCATGTCCCGCCGGCCGCCAGGCTCGCGCCGCAGGTTGACGATTGGTAGTTGGCGGCGAGTGTCAGATCCCCCTGCAGTGTGTCGTCGATCAGGTCGAACATGAGGGCCGGGCTGTCAGCAGAACTGGTGTTTTCGATGGCGACCTGATAGGTTATGTCGTCGCCGATCTGGGCGGTGTGAACACTGCCGCTCTTGGTTACCAGGATTCCTGGCTGGAACAGGTTGACCTCGTGATAGTCGGACCCGTCGAGAACACCTCCGGTCCCGTCCGCATTCCCGCTAAAGACCGCTGTCACGGTATTGGGTAGCGGGTCTGGGTCATCTGCCCGTACCGTTCGAGCGGCGATGATCGTGCATGCTTGACCTGCAGAAAGAGCCTCGCCGATGAAGCACGTGCTGGAATCTACATACGGGTTCTGTGAATCAAGCAGGTCCCCCAGCAGCGTGTCGTCGATCGATTGTGGGTAGATCGGGTAGCTGCCGGTGTTCTCAATGGTGATGGTATAGTTGGCCGGGTCGCCGACCTTGGAGCGCTCGTCGCCGTCCTTGGTAACCTGGAGCGAGCAGACATCGAATGCGCCCAAGGCGAAATCCTTGAGCACCGCGTCCACAGACTGCGAAGTTCGGGTCTCTGCCAGAAAACTGGAAAAGCAGCCGAGATCCTGACCCAGCATTTCGCTCAGGTTGATACCGCCCTCGAAAAACGTTCCTAATGGGAAGGTGTCCGCGGTGCCCGATTTCGGTGTGTAGGGCCAGGGCGCCGGTACTACCGCATTGTTCACGGTTGCGCACACCAGGGTTTCAGTGGGATGGGTCTGACAGTCCACTCCGGTGGCCAGGGGTACGAGCGTGCCATTGATCGCGGCCGGATCGGTTGGATTCCATTCATAGACCTCAATGTTGCTGATCCTGCCGCCATTGGTAAAGTCGCTCAAGACAACCACGTCGCCGACCACATGTTTGCCGCTGAACGAGCCGTCACTGTTAAGGCCCACCTCATCCTGGAAGAACCAGAAACCGATCTGTGCGTCGCCGTTGTTGGCAAAAAGGTCGGCGCCAAAGTAGACGCGTAGCTCGCCGTTTTCTATGTAGGCGGCTGCATAGGCATTCGTCAGTTCGTTCTTGTCTGGAGGACTGCCAGCGGTCCAATGCCAGTTGCTAATGTCGAGGTCGTCCTTGGAACCCCCGATTGTGAATATCATGTCGTCAGAGTCCGGGAAGATGTCTGCCTGGAATACGGCAGCAACCCCATTGTGGGTTCCTGCATACACATCGTCCCACTCATCTGGAAGCCCCCCTCCGCCACCGGTTGCGTCGCCGTCAAGCTCAAAGAAATCCGCCAGTACTGGTGGCGCCGCCGCGGCTCTCCCCATCAGCAGAGACGTCATGCCCAACATCATGATGGCGATGGCCACTGTGGTCGCAATCCTCTTGTATCTCATTTCTTACCCTCCAAAAACATGGTTGCCTGGTATCGCCAAGCTATCCAATCGGGAACGATTCACCCGGTGCAGGCTTTCTCACGGCTGCTGACTCTAAGTCTAACAGAGATCCGTAACTGATAGGTAAACGTTAGGTCAAATCCGGGCAGATTGACCGATTCAGGCTGCAGGGAGGTAGAGTTCCTCATGCCTGGCTGTACTACTCTGTTCAAAGAGCACGCTGGGGGGTGGCATCGCGCGGCTTGATTGCCTGTACCCGCCGGGGGTAACTCCGGCCGGCGCGGTTAGGCAGCCGACGCCGACTGGATGAACACCCTGGAAATGATCGGCCCATGCCGCCCCTCAACCGTCTGTTCTCCCTCCCCAAGGCGGTTCGCGCCCGCCAAGCTGGTCCAGAAGGTGTCCAACTGACGTAGAAGGGAATGCGGAGCATCTCGAATCCCCATTGGTCTCAATACCACCTGCGCGTGGCAGTAGGGCGCTCAGCCATCGGATGTACAGTAGACCGCGGACTGCCCTCCAGTCGCTTTCTCTGGGTTCGCCGCCAGTTTGCGCCAAAGGGGACTTTAGTCGCAGACGGTTATCGCTCAGCAGAGTATAGTAATAGCGACCGGCAAGTGGCCGTGCGGCCGAGATTGGAAACGGAGCGAACAATGTCAGATTTTTTGGTCATCACCGAACAGCCCCGAACCGTACGACGGCAGATTGTGC
>WSZX01000019.1 GCA_013139935.1 Ardenticatenales bacterium | reverse complement strand
TGCGGGCGCCGGCTTAACAGTGGCTGATGTGTGTAACTCATTTGTGTCTCATCGGGCGGGACATCTGTCTCCTGGAGCGATCCGCGACCAGGAATCAGCATGTTGGCGGCCCTCGCGACCGGGCTGTGCGCTGGGTCGGGTTGACTGATTCTCTATCGCCCGCTCTGTTCCAGCCATCGATTCACACTTGGCACTAGTACTTGTTCAACAACAACTTGGCATTTTTGTGGCCGCGGAGTGCACCTGATTCACTATCCAAAACGGGAAGTTGTTTCTTAACAAGTGCTAGAACTCGGTGGCGCCGGTGAACTGGAAGCCGTCTAGCATGAGTGCCGGCACGCTGTCCCGGCCGATCGAGCCCATGCCGGTCAGCAATCGGGTGTCGCGGCCGATCGCCGCGACGTTGTTGAGCGCCTCCAGGTAGCTCTGGGGGAACCGCAGATTCTTGACCGGATAGGCTATTTCGCCGTTTTCAATGAGGAATGTCCCGTCGCGGGTCATGCCGGTGATGACCACGCGTTTGGGCTCCACCGGCCGCGTGTAGTGAAAGCGGGTGATGTAAAGGCCCCGTTCCGTGCTCCGGATCATCTCCTCAAGAGTGGAATCGCCCGGGGCGAAAAAGACGTTCAACGGAAATGGCCCGAATGGACCCGGCGCCGGCAGAGCGTGACCGGTGGAGGCCTTGTCTTCTTTGCCCGCCCGGTAAGAGTCATACACCACGCCCTTTGCGATGCCATCTTTGATCAGATCCACCCGCTGCTTGGGGACGCCTTCAAAGTCAAAGGGCCAGGGGATCCCGGCCGGGCTCAACCCATCGTCCCAGATTGAGATGCACGAATCCATCATCTGCTCGCCGATCCGGCCGTGCATGAAACTGCGCTTTTCCTGCATCGCCACCGCGCCAAAACCGGTCCAGGTCAGCATCTGGATCAGATCCTGAGCCGCATAGGGCTCCAGGATGACGCGGTACTGGCCCGGTTCGAGTGGGCGCGGATTCTGACTGCGCAGGCATTTGTCCAGCGCCTCGCGGCCGATCGCCCCAAAGTTGACCTCGTTCACATCCAGCGCCAATGCGGCCGCATATCCGGCGCTCGTCTCGCTCATGATGACCGTGTTGATCTCGGCATAGGTAGTGCAGTGATGGGCAAAGATGCCCAGCGAGTTGGCGACGGCGACCTCCATCGCCGCCGTCGTCAGCGCCCCCGAGGCGACCACCCCGGCGTCACGAGCCAGCAGGCAGATGGCGCCGACGCCTTTGGCTCTTTCCTCTGGCGTGCAGCCGGCCGTGGCCTCACTGAATGCCTGCACCTTTGGCAGCGCCTGCGGGCCGGGCAACGACTTGAAGTCGGGGTTCTCCCGACCCACCCGGGCCAGGCCGACAGCGGTTTCTACTGCCTGCGCCAGCGCCTCTTCATCCAGGTTGTTGGTCGTTGCCACTCCCACTCGTGTGCCGAGCACCACGCGAATTCGGACCTCTGCGTCGGTTTCTGAGACGTTCTGGTGAATGGTTGAATCGGCAAAGCGGGTGAGCGCGCCATCCTCAGCGATGATCACTACTTCGGTCTGGTCGGCCGGCGATTGGGCGAGGATGACCTCGGTCAGTTCACGTATCCTTTTCTCTCCTAGCATCGCTGTCTCCTCATTTCATCATCCCGACCTGGACGTTGCGGAATCGAGCCGGCGCCGCACCGTGGCCGGTGTGCGCCGTCTGGCTGGGCTGTCCCTTGCCGCAGTTGGGGGTGCCCCATATCTGCCAGTGGTTCTCGTTGCAGATGGCATCGCATCCGGCCCAGAATCGGGGCGTGATGCCGGTGTAGGTGGGGTTCTTGAGCATCCGGCCGAACTTGCCCTTTTTGATCTCAAAGGCGATCTCGGTGCCGAACTGGAAGTTGAGCCGCTTGTCATCAATGCTCCAGCTCTTGTTCAGTTCCATATAGATCCCGTCATCGGTGTCGGCGATCAGGTCGTCAAATTCCCACTCGCCCGGCTCCAGGTTGATGTTGGTCATCCGGATCAGGGGCAGGCGGCTCCAGCCATCGGCGCGCATGGCTCCACCGGAGCGCTCGGGTGCCTTATCTCCCAGGATACGGCGCAACTGCTGGGCTGTCTCCCGCGAGGTGAGATAGCCGCAAAAGTTGCCCTCCCGCACGATGGAGACGCGCTGGGCTGGCACTCCCTCGTCATCCCAACCGAACGTACCCAGCCCGCCGGCACAGGGGCCGTCAGGGGTGGCATCGGCCGTCAGGTTGACGATCTCGGACCCATAGCGAAGGTTGCCATACGTCTCTGGTGTGAGAAAGCTGGTGCCGGCATAGCTCGCCTCGGTTCCGAACACGCGATCCAGTTCGATGGGATGGCCAACCGATTCGTGAATCTGGAGGGCAAGCTGGGTAGGACCGAGAATGAGGGTTGTCACGCCGCTGGGGCAGGGGTCGGCGCTGAGTAGTGCAACCGCTTCTTCGCCCACTCGTTCGGCGTTGCCGGGCAGATCCATTGCCAGGATCGCCTCCCATCCCTCCGCACGCTGGTCGCGGGCAAAAGAGTTGGGATAGGAGCGCTTCTGAACCTCACCCCGTTCCGTGTCCACCGCGGTCGCTTCGATGCCGCCGCCGGACTCGATGATCTCCTGTTCGATGAACGCCCCCTCGCTGTTGGCAAAGGTTTTGCTCTCCCGCCAAAAGGCGAGGCTGGAGGCGGCGACCACTACCCCGGGCCGCCGGAGCCCCTCGTTCGCTTGCAGCAGCAGATCGATCTTTTTCTCCAGTGGCACGTCCCAAGGATCCCTCTGAACCGGGGTGTGGTAGCTGCCCATGTGTGCCACCGGCGGTCCCAGGTCGACGTCGCGGGTCTTGAATAGGGCGCTGGCCCGCGCAATCCGCACCGCCAGCGCGGTGATGCGGTCCACCTCGGCCGGGTTGAGCTGCGCCGAGGCGGCAAAGCCCCACGCTCCATCCGCCACCACCCGCACTCCGAACCCCCGGCTCTCATTGTCCGCCAGCACCTCTGCCACGCCGTTCTTGATGGTGATGTTCTGCGTTCGGCGCCGCACGATACGGATATCTGCATAGCTGGCGCCCTGAACCTCCGCCAAGTTCAAAGCGCGATCTGTCAATTCTCTCAATGTCCGTCCTCCCGATCAATGGGCTGATGAATACAGCCAGATGCAGCCTGGACATCTGGCCCCGGTCGATGCTGGGTGATTCTATCCCGGCGCCCCGAGTTGCGCAAGCAGTTGTCGCGGCCTCGGTCCCTGCGTCCGCGACCGCCACGCCCCCGATCCACGCACTCCCCGATGGCGTCGCCGGTGGGACCGAGCACGCAGTCACTCTACCGCGGTCACGTTCTGGGATCGTCCGGCCGGCTTTGGGTCAGGTGATCGCGTTCCACAAACCCCAAACTGCCAAAACCATCAACGAAAGGCGCGACGCCCCGGGCGCGTGGTTCTGGCAACGGGGCTATTGGGAACACGTCATCCGAAACGAGGCCGGGTACCGGCGCGCTTTAACCGATAGGGCCAGGAGAATGCGGCCCGGT
>WSZX01000157.1 GCA_013139935.1 Ardenticatenales bacterium | reverse complement strand
TGTTGTTGTTCAGATAGGTGCCGTTCTCGGTAAGGTTCCAGGATCCGGTCCAGGTGATCAACTGATCAATTATCACGAACTTGTTGTGCATGATGGCAGAGCGGTCATCTTCCACTACCGGGATGCCGGCCTTGATCAATTCCTGTGGCGGGTCCGCGTCTGCATTGTCGCTATCGATCACCATTCGCACTTGCACGCCACGCTCGCACGCGCGGACGAGCGCATCTGACACACTCTGCAAATCAAGATCAAAGGCGGCAATATCGACCAGGGATTCGGCCCGATCAATATCAGCCACCAGGATCTCATCCAGTCCGCCGGACCACGCCGCCTCATCCTGGGGGTTGGTGAAGTAGAGTTCGCACCAATCAGCGTGATTGTCCACCACTCCGGTGATCACTGCAACAGACGGGCTAGCGACGAAGGCGCTCTGCCCTTCCCTCTCGAACAGCCCAAAGTCCTCACCGGTGACGGCCCGGATCACGCAGAGCAGAATGGCAGCGACGATGGAAACCGACGCCAGCGCGGCCGATACGATGGTCCTTCTCCTAGATGTACGTTTGTCCAAGGGAATAGCACTCCTGGCGCAGAGACAGGCCAAGCAGACTGGAGCAGGCTGGACAGCCGACGGTTCTCAAGCAGCCCCACTGGGCCGCGCTGCACACACACCGATTACGTCAGCGCTCGAATGACCAGACCCAGCGCTCCTGCCGGCGGTCACAGCGACAGCAACCACTGGCAGACAAGTTCGTTACCTATCAGCCGGCCATCGGCCGCCCATTTGATGGTAGCTCACGCGCATGCCTGCGGCGCCTTGAGAACATCGTCCAGCCTTGGCTCGATATCCAAGAGGGCTTGGCCTGGGTGGTCCGTTCCCCACCCGCGGGCCCACCGTCGGGCACATCGCCTGTCGGGTTGTGGTTCACCAGCGCACGTTCTGCGGCCCAGTGTGGCGCCCTGGTCACCGGGTCTATTCCTCCTCCTCGGCCGGAACGGGCAGCGCCGGGAAATCCCAACCTGCCATGCGAGCCAGCAACCAAACTGCGATTGATGGAGGAATCACGATCGCGAACGCGCAACGCAACTGCTCCATCCAACCACCATAGTCGAGGGCACCGGCTACGGGCCAACTGACGGGAATCAGCAGTAGCAGTGGGGCCAGCAGCACGAACCCCAACCGTCCAATGACCCGCCTGCGGTGCAGCCAAATCGCCCCGGCCTCTAGCAGAATTCCGATTCCGACGGCGATGCCTATGGACATCGAATCCTGTTCTGTGAACATTACTCCCGTACCCGTCTTTTCGCTACTTGCTCTCTCATCCGTGTCCTTGCGCAGCTCAAGCTCCCGGTTGATGGGCCATACCGATGCTCAGCGTTGCGATTCCTGTCTACCTCCGTTCCCGGCCCTGAGGCCAGGATTCCTTGGATGGCCGGGTGAATCCGGGCCGATCGCATTGCACATCTCGGCGCTACGCCGAAACCAGACGACAGCCTTGATCGGGACAATCCCAATCTGCAGCGCCGTCGAAGAGGCGCCCGTTCCTGGCGGGTCGGATGACAACACCGGGACGTTGAGGCCACATCAGAAGGGCGGCTGGGAACTCTAGCCACCTGTGTCTCTGTCAGCGACCATGGGGCCGCCCGGCAGGACACCAGCGTCCTCCTTTTGTTCCCGGTCGGGGAATGGGCTACGGCTTGCCCGAGGAACTGCGGCAACTTGATATTCATCTCTCATCCACCTTCCGCGACCGCTTTGCCTGGGAGCAGCGCCACACGAGTAGTATAGACTCATTCATGCCTGCCCGCAACCAGAAGGATGGAGGGTGTAGAAAAACAAGCGAGGCGCCGTCCCCTCTGCGGTTCCGCTGCTGCACACACTTGTGCCTGCGGGCAGTGCAGGTGAGGAAAGCTGGCAGGGGTGGCGAAGGGGGCGCTTTGCGCTCTAACCCCACCCCTGCCCCTATCTCCGGTCGCCGCAGCCCGTTTTTCAGCACCCTGAGGATGACCCCGATTCTCTCTGGGCGACCGTCTATTGCACGTTCCGCTGTATCGGATAGAATCACAAGGGTAGATGCGGATCAGAGAAGACCAACTCGTGTTTGGCACTCTGGTAGCTGATTCGTCTACCCTCCCGATGAATCAGATCGGGTTGCAGACGTGTATTAGAGCGGAGAGATGCCCTACAAGATGCAGAGATGCTCGGGCAGACGGCTCGGCCGCCCGGCAAGAGCCAAAGACGTCATTCATTAGTGTGCTGCCAGAGGCGCCCTGGGAAAGCGACGGTGCATCCAAGCGAATGATCAAAGCGGCAACTGGGGCGCTTTGCGCTGTGAAGCGTCCTGTCTACACCACGCTCGGCAGGCGGCCAACCCAAGATGAAAGGCCATGATCGCCGGGACTGATAACGGGGCTCATGACACCGGTTGAGACTGCCCATCGAGCGCGACGAATATCAGTACCGGTAGGCGCTCATGGTGGATCCCCACCCATTAACATGGGCTGGCGGCACAACGAGGCCGGACACGGCATCTTAATACCTACGTGACAGGGAGGTTCGACTTGGACAGACACCTGAGTCAATTTGCCGGCCGTATTGGCCATCTGAGGGAGGAGGGAGCCTACGCAGTCCTGGCCCAGGCACAGGAGCTGGAAGCGAAGGGGCGCGACATCATCCACCTAGAAATCGGGCAACCGGATTTTCAGACCTTCCCTAACATCAGCCTGGCGGGAATGGGAGCCATTGCCAACGGGCAGACCCGCTACAACCCACCGGCCGGCGTCCCGGCGCTCCGTGCTGCCATTGCCCAAGACGCCGGAGAGAGACGCAGCATCACCATCAAGCCAGAACAGGTGATCATAGGGCCGGGAGCCAAACCGCTCATCTACTTCCCCGTCATGGCACTAGTAGAGCCCGGCGATGAAGTGATCTACCCCGACCCCGGCTTTCCCAGCTACAGTGCCATCATCCAACTGGCGGGCGGGGTTCCAGTTCCAGTTCCATTGCTGGAGGAGAATGGTTTCTCCTTCGATCTGAACGCTCTGGACGAGAAGACAAATTCCAGAACCCGCCTCATCATCCTCAACTCCCCCTCCAACCCCACCGGATGCATCATACCACCGGATGACTTGGCTCACATTCTCCGCACGGCCGAGCGGAACGACTGCTGGGTGCTATCAGATGAGATCTACATGCGGCTGGTGTATGGGGAGGAGCCGGCTGTCAGTATTGCCGCGCTGCCGGGAGCTCGGCGGCGGACCATTGTCATGGACGGCTTTTCCAAGACCTATGCCATGACCGGGTGGCGGCTTGGCTTCGGCATCATGCCAGAATCGCTGGCGGAAAAGGTAGGTCTTCTTCTGACCCACTCTGTCGGGTGTACCGCAACCTTTACCCAGATCGCTGGAATCGAGGCACTAACAGGCCCCCAAGAGCAGGTGGACGCTGTACGGGCTGAATACCAGAAACGACGCGACCTCATTATCGCGGGGCTCAATGCGATTCCAGGCGTTACATGCCAGACTCCACAAGGAGCCTTTTACGCGTTTCCCAACACGAAGGGTTTTGGCCTCTCATCAAGCGAGTTGTCTGACTATTTGCTCAACGAGGCCGGGGTTGCAGTCCTGCCTGGGACCGCCTTTGGCAAGTACGGCGAAGGCTATTTACGTCTCTGCTACTCGAGTTCGACAGAGCAAATTGAGCGGGCGCTAGAGAGGACAGCAGGGGCGCTGGCGAGGCTCTAGTCTCATCCTCTGGATGACGCACGATGGACGTGTCCGCTCCCCACCCCGACGGGAGCCCAAACAGGAGCCCCGATCGCTTAATCGGAATCAGCATTCGGCATCAGATGCTGATCCTGTTCACCATCGCCTTGGGCATCGTGTTCTGCTGGTTCCTTCGATTCTCCGCCCGGCTGACAGATGACCACATGGAGAACCGCCTGCGAGCCATTGCCGAAATGACGGCCGCCGGGATTGACGGTGATATGCATCAATCGCTGAGCGAGAGTGATGACCCGGTCAGTCGTTCGCTGGAAGACAAACGGCACCTGGAGATCGTCGAATGGCTCAACCTGGTGCAGGGGGCTTACAGCATGGTCAAGGTGGAAGATGGACAGGACGGCTATGGTATCAGAAGCTACACCTACGTGGAAACTGAGGAGCCTGGCGTACTGGAGTTCGTGATTAGCACACGGGCGGATGATCCAGAACTGGGCGGCGCCGACCTCCGCGAATCCTACCGGTCTCCGTCCCAGGCCATGCAGGACGGCCTGACCAGGACGGCGGTCAGTGTCGAGACCCTCGTCAAGGACAGATGGGGCACCTGGATCTCGGGATATGCCCCGATATACAACTCCCAGGGCCAAGCTGTGGCCGCCGTCGGGGTGGACATGCGAGATGACGTCGTGGAAGCACTGAGGAACCGCATCAGGCACACCGTTCTCCCGCCCCTTGCGATAGCCTGTGCGGTGCTGTTCTCTGCGACCCTACTGATCTCCCACGTCATCAGCCGCCCCCTCGTCAAGCTGGCCCGGTCGGCAGAGCAGGCTATGTGGGCTGGCAGTGGAGACGGAACCGCTATAGAGACGCGTGGCCGCGTGCGCAATGTGATCAGCACCCTGACCGAGGTTTTTGGCCGGATGGTTGCCAAAGCACATGAACGCGAGGTGGAACTCAGTTCTACCAAAGACCGGTACCGGGCACTCGTTAACAGCCTGCCAGGCGCCGCTTTCCTGGTCGACGGAACAGCCTCTGTCTCGTTTGTCTCGCCGCGAATAGAGCCTCTGTTGGGCTATTCGCCGGAGGAGTGGCTGAGCGAGGATGGCCGTTTCTGGCTCGGCCTTTTCCACCCCGACGACAGGGATCGATTTCCACAGATTGCCGACCTGACTGCAGCACCACCCCGCACCTGGCGGTTTGACGCTCGCCTGCGCCACAAGGACGGTACCTATCGGTGGGAGAGAATCGGCCTCACCTCTTGGCTGGATGGCAGCGGCGTGCTTTGCTCCGGTGTGCTTTGCGACATGGATGCCCCTCGGCGGGACCAGGAGCAGCTCGAGTCCTATGCCGCGGCCCTGAGGTCTGCCGAGCAAGAGTTGCAGGACACCCAGGCTCAGCTGCTCCAGTCAGCCAAGGTCGCCACCGTGGGAGAACTGGCAGCCTCCACGGCCCATGAGCTCAACAATCCGTTGGCCGCCATTCGCGGCCTGGCACAGGTCCTAATCACCAAACGATCAGATGATACCGAACTCCAGGAGACGCTCAACCAGATCATAGTCGACACCGATCGAATGACGAGGACCGTAAGGCGCCTGCATGGTCTTGCCCGCCAGACCCCCGCCGAGCCAACGCTGGTCAGCATTAACCAGGTGTTGGAGGCAGCCCTGAGTCGGCTGAGCACACAACTGGATCGGCACAAGATCGAGTTGGAGCAAGCATTTGATCCTGACGTCCCCCTGGTTCACGGGATTGCCCAGCAACTGGAGCAGGTGGCCATCAACCTACTCACCAACGCCAGGGATGCCATGGTGCAGAAGGAAATGCCGGGGCGGATCACCTTGCGCACCTGGCACGACTCGACCAACCGGCGCGTCATTTTTAGCGTGGCGGACACCGGGGTCGGTATTGCGCCGGAGCACCGCGCCGATATCTTTTCCCCCTTTTTTACGACCAAGCCAGCGGGCCGTGGGACTGGGCTGGGGCTCTCCACCAGCCTTCGGATCGTGCAGGAGCACCGAGGGAACATTGTATTTGACAGCCAACCGGGCAAAGGCACAGTGTTCACCGTCCTACTCCCGGCAGGACCACCAGCCAAGCCATGAGAAAAGCGACCGTCCTACTAGTTGAAGATGACCAATCAGTAGCCTTTATGCTGGAGAAGGCGCTCGCCGACGAGGGCTTTGCAGTGAGACTGGAAACCGATGGCCTATCCGGTTGGCATTCTTTCCAAGCAGACCGGCCGGATATTGTGGTGAGCGACATCAGGATGCCCCGCATGGATGGCGTCGAGCTGTTGGCCAAGATCAAGACGGCCGACCCGGAGATGGATGTCGTGCTCGTCACCGGGTACAGTGACGTCCCCACGGCGATTCGAGCCGTTGAGCTGGGGGCCTATCGCTACGTGGAAAAACCTATCCACCAAATCACCGATCTGATCCAGACGCTCAAGCGGGCGATGGAGAAGCGCCAATTAGTGCGCGACAGGCGACTCATCGACCGCATCAGCCGCGATCTCAGTCGACAATTGAGCCTGTCCGAGTTCTCGGACCTATTTTTGGAACACATCCTGGCCGCCTTCCCGCAGATCAACATCGCCATTGTCTACCTCTACGACCCCCAGAAAGAAGGCCTTGTCGTTCTGCACGCGCGAGGGAACTCGCATGCTGAAGCGATGAATGGGCTAGGGACTGATCCAGCCTGGAGCATCGGTGCTCAGGCTTTTGAGCAGGCCTCCCTAATCAGGATCGACATCGGACGGTTGAGTTCGGCCAGGCGGGAGCAGATCCGTCGCCAAGATATAGCTCAACCGTTTGTCGACCTTGGTCGCGCCCACCCAACAGGGGGAGCGCTGGCCGTACCCATCGTCGCCAGGGAGTCCGTCATTGGTAGTTTGGGAGTGTTCAATTCAGAATCACTGGACGAGTTGGATGACCACCTGGCTGATCTCTTGACCACCCTCTGCCGCCAGGTAGGGCTCTATCTGCAAAACGCCAGGCTCTATGAGAACCTGCTGGCACAGACCGACCGCTTGCAGGCGGTGATCAAAAGCACCGCAGATGGCATCATGGTCGTTGACCCGGCCGGCAACATCATCATGACCAACCCACGCTACCAGTCCATGCTGGCCTCCGGATCAGAACCGAGTGAGAAGACCGA
>WSZX01000087.1 GCA_013139935.1 Ardenticatenales bacterium | reverse complement strand
GACAACGCGGCCGAGGTGTCGCCCGTAGAAGCACAGGCCACCGCGCGGATCGGTCTGCCATCGGCAATCATCTGTTTCACGACCGAGACCAGCACCGTCATCCCCAGGTCCTTAAAGGACCCCGAGTGGCTGTTCCCGCACAACTTGACCCACAAATCGGAGACGCCGATTTCTTTCCCCAGTCGCTCCGCCCAAAAGCAGTTGGTGTGGCCCTCGTATGTTGAAACCACATTCTGGTTCTTGACCTGCGGGCAGACCCACTCTTTTTTTCCCCACACGCCGCTGCCGTACGGCCATTCGTTGGCTCGCGTCCGCCGGTCAAAGAGCGTTGCCCATCCCGCCGAACCGCGATCCTTGAGCGCTTCCAGATCATGCGCTACGTCCAGCAATCCTCCACAGTCCTGACAATGGTAGATGACGTCATAGATAGAGTAGCGGCGGCCGCAACCACGCACACATTCCAACCAACATGAGTAGGGCATGGTTCAACCTCCAACTGCGTGTGTCTCTACCTGATGAATGGGCCGGTAACCTCGCGTCGCCAGATCATCGGTCGGTATGGAAGCCTCATCCGGCTTGTCTGAAAGACCAAAGAGCAGGGCGCCCCGCCTGCGCCACTCCAGCGCCACCGATCGCACCTCTTCGGTGATGAGGATTTCCCTTTTCAGGAATTCGGGCAACGGCGCCTGGTCATCGACACACCCCATCCGCTCAAGGGTGGCCAGATACTCGTTATGTCGAAAAACTTTAAGGGGGGTGGGATCGCCCCGGAGCACGAGAGTATACACATCCCTGTGTATGTCACATAGTGCGGGACCAAAGCCGGCAGCTCGACTGTCCACCTCGGCGAGAAACTGCGCAAAGCTCGCCAGTCGGCCGGCGCGGATTTCGGCCACCATCGTTTCCAGTGTGTAGAGGCCACTGCCCAGTACCAGACAGATGTAAGCCAGATAGTCCTGGTTATCGGTCGTAAAAGGATGAAATTCGGGCTGGTTGAGGCAATCATAGGCGACCTGGAAACCTGCCGCATCAAAGTCACCCCCCAATAGGTCGCCAACAGTGTGGCGCACTGCCTCGACCCGCGCCTCGTCGATGACGTGGTCATTGCGCCCCCGTGCACCGAGGGCCGTCTTGTCCAGGTCGATGATCACGGCCGCTCGCGCGTCCAGTGGAAACCCCTCCTCGCGGCAAGATCGGTCGAAACCCGCCAGCGCCGCCCAACGATTGGTCAGGTAGATCCTCTCCTGACCCTGTTTGCTGACCTCTATGTAAGCCGGATCGTCACTCTCGGCCGCAATAAAGGCCCGGCCGTGCCATCCCCCGATGCAGCAGATGTTGGTAAAGGCGGTGCCGTCGTTCAATCGGGTGTCGCCCACGTAAACCAGCCGCTCGATGCAGGTTCCAGGAGCGTCCAGCACTCGTGCCTGCCGCAGCAAATGGACAATGATGCGAGCGTACGCCAGCTCGGTCTTGCGAGGAGTCACGCCCTGAGCCAACCGAACCTCGGAGCGAATGTCCGCCAACGGCGGCAGCCTATGATCCATCGGCGCCAGGTTGCGATAGACAATCATGTCGCCCAGAAACTCGTGGATAGAGGTCCGGCCGTGCACTCTCATCTCGTTGCTTCTCCGTGCGATATTGCGGGTTGCCTACTGTGGGACCGCGAGAAGGAATATGCAATTCACTGTGATCATGCGCTGTCTCCTACACAACGTACCCTTTGGCAACCAGCAGTTCGGCGTTGAGGATCGAGCCGCCGGCGGCGCCCCGCAACGTGTTGTGGGAAACGGTGACCAGGCGCAGGTCCAGGAGCGGGCACTCGCGTACACGGCCGACCGTCACCGCCATTCCGCCCTCGGCGCCGCAATCCCGGCGCGGCTGGGGCCGGGACGGCTCCAGCCGAACCAAGATGGGATGCTCCGGCGCACTGGGCAGGTCCCGCACGCCGGCCGGGCCGCGAAAGTCAGTCAGCACCGCGATAGCTTCCTCAGCCGTCGGCCGCCTCTCAAACCCGAGCGAAAGGCATATGGTATGCCCATCCAAGACCTGCACGCGGTTCGCATGGGCGCTGACCACGACGTCCGCCTCTGACCGGCAATCTTCCACCACCCGGCCGAGCAGCAATCGTGTCTCGCGTACCATCTTTTCCTCCTCGCCGCCAACGTAGGGCACGACGTTTCCCAGGATGTCCAGCGAAGCGATGCCCGGGTACCCGGCCCCTGAGATGGCCTGCAACGTGGTGGCAAACACCTTTTGCAGGCCAAAGGCTTGGTCCAAGGGCTTGAGGGGGATGACCATCCCCGTGGTGGTACAATTAGGGCTGGTAACGATCAGACCGGGCCAATCCTCCCCCGCCCGTTGCTGCTCAATGAGCGCCAGGTGATCGGCGTTAACCTCCGGGATTATCAACGGGACGTTCGGTTCGTAACGCCAGGCGGAGGCGTTCGAACAAACAACATAGCCATCGTGAGCGAACAGGGGCTCAACCTCGCGAGCAATGGCGGCCGGCAGCGCCGAAAAGACGATGCGGGCGGGCAATGAGGGTTCCAAAGGGCTGACGATCATCTCACCGACACCAGGCGGCGGATCGCCTGGCATGATCCAGTTGCAGACATCTGCATAGGGGCGGCCGGCGCTCCGCTCCGAGGCCGCCAGCGAAGCGACCTCGAACCATGGATGATCAGCCAGGAGTTGAACGAAGCGCTGACCCACCGTTCCGGTCGCGCCCAGAATGCCGATGGGGATTCTTGTACTCACGGTCGTCTCCATGAATAGGCTTTGGCCAGGAGCCTCTGTATCGACTCGCCTGAGAATAGGGTGCTACTGCCGCCGGGGATGCAGAGTCCTTAATGACCCGCGTTGAGAATCACCTTGCAGTGAATCAGCCGCACCGCCTCGACTGCGGCATCCGCCGCAACGACCAGCGAGACGCTGCAATCAGAGGAGCCCTGCGCCATCGCGATGACATTGATCTCCCCCTCGCCCAGTGCGCCAAAGATACGAGCCGCTACCCCAGGCGTGCTGCGCATTCCCGCGCCGACTGCCGTCACGATCACCACGTCGTCCAGCGACCAGACCCGGTCCACATCTCGTCGTGCCAGTTCCAGAGCCATCTCCTCCTCGACGGCACGGATGACCGGCGACACACCCTCCGTGGGAATAACAAAGCAGATAGATTGCTCCGATGAAGATTGGGAGATCATCAACACGCTGGTGCCCTGGCTGGCAACGGCGGAGAAGGTGCGGGCGGCGATGCCAGGCACGCCC
>WSZX01000159.1 GCA_013139935.1 Ardenticatenales bacterium | reverse complement strand
CCTGGGAGAACCGGGAGTGGGGGGAACGCGCACACGGCTGGGGTGTTCAACCCACGCCTCCCCGGGGAGAGGTGGGGGCGATCCCCCACGGTTGTGCAGTGGGGGATCGGCCCCACGGCACGGCCGCACCGCGTTGGGGCGCGAAGAATCAATCTCCCCGCAGCAAGCGGCCGGGTGTCAGACCAACAGGGAATAAAAAGAGGCCGGGCACTGATCAGTGCCCGGCCTATGATAGCGCGGCGTCGCTCGCCCGTGCTGACTGTCGGTGTCAGCTACTCCCGATCTATTCTTTGGGGGCGCCCGCCTCAATCCATCGCCGGAGCATGACCAGTTCGTCGCCATGGAATTGGCCAGCATGGTCGCCGGCCACCTGCACAGCCACAATCGTGCCGGCCTCCGGGTCAGGCGGGTTAATGCCGGCCAGGACTCCCTCGTAGCTGCCCACGTCGAGGCCGCCCACTGGACTGGCGCTGCTGTGGCATGCCCCGCATGCACCCTGGAACATGCTGGCCACGCCGCCGGCCCACGAGAGCGATTCCACCGGCGGCGGCGTTGAGGTCGGCAAGGCGGTCGGAAACGGCGTTGGCGTGAGAGGGACATAAGCCTCCATCTCTTCCATCGGGGACACGGTTGCCAGAGCAGTTTCCTCAAAGGTCAAAAAGTAGGCCAGCGCTGCCACCATGGCGACCGCCAGCACCCCGTAGATCGGGATGAATACCCGCCCGCGCCGCGCCACGCCTTGTGGGTCGACGCGGCGCTCGGCCGTGCCGGCCACGATTTCCGCCAGTTCCAACGGATGTTCGTGAGCCATCTCCTTCTCCGTGAGACGGCCGGTGAAAACGCTCTTGTTGAGCATCTTGACGTGCACATGATAGAAATGCCACACCATGATCGCCAGCACCGCCAGCACCGCCTCGCCCCCGTGGGCCGCCTTGGCCGCGGGGATGAACTCGCCGGGCAGAATGCGAGCAGTGGCTATTGGATTCCACAACACAAAGCCGGTAATCCCCATGATGACCGTTCCCCAGATCAGCGCCCAGTACTCGGCCTTTTCGGCAAAGGTATAACGGCCCTCCAACGGCCGGCTCTTGCTCAGACCTAGATTGTAGAGCACTGCCTGAAGGGCGGCCCGCCCATCCTCCAGCCCGGGCAGCATGGTCAACCGGGAGCGGCGAACAAAGAGCCGGTACCCTACCACGCCGAGATGGTACACCGACTCCAACATCATGGTGCCGGCGGCCACCCGGTGCACAATTCGCACGTTCTCTACGCCGCCCAGGACACCCATAAACCACAGTGACACACTAACAGTGGGGAATTTATGCGCCAGGCCGGTTACCGCCAGGATGCCAAAGCTCAGGATCAGCAGCAGATGTTCGACGCGATACGAGATGGCAAAGCGCAGGTATTGGCGGCTCTTCTTACTCACGGTTTTGCTCCTTGCGACCTTTGAAGCGGTCAGCCAGCGATCGGAACAGATCGGTCGCATTGAACAGCAACATGCCTCCAATGACGGCCGGGATCATCACCTTGTAGAATAGGTCCACAAAGTAGACAACCGGCGTCTCTTCCGCGTCCGGCCGGTAGTGGCTCAGCCAGGAGGCCGGGAAATCCACCGTCGCGTCCGGATGGCAGCGCTGACACGTCCCCAGAAGGTTCTCATGTATGACCGTGCTGTTCGGGTCGTCGTGGGGCCGGATGTCATGCACGCCATGGCAGTCAACGCACACCGGCTTGTTGGTCTCCCCATCGGGTGTGATGGCCTCGAACAACATGATGGTAGTGCCGTGAAAATCGGCCACGTAGGTGTCATAGACGTCCGCGTTGAGCCCGTACCGGTCCATCAGCGCTGGATCGTTGTGACAGGTGGCGCAAGTCTCAACCGAAAGCAGATGAAAGGCCTCAGACGTGTGTGGTCCCTCGGTGTCATGCACTCCATGGCAATCGGTGCACGCCGGTACGTCGGGGTTGCCATCATCGATCAGTGCTGCCCCGTGCACGCTCTCCTCGTAGGCGCCATATATCTGCGAGTGGCACTGTTCACACATCTGAGAACCCCAGCTTACCGGTTCATCCGGCGATTCGATATAGTGAGCTCCGTGGCAGTCGGTGCAGACGGCCGCCTCGGTCTTGCCGGCCGCCAGCGCCTTCTGGTGGACGCTGTCCAGCGTGGTCTCATAGTTCTCCGGGTGGCACTGCACACACGACGACAGGTACCGCTGAAAGACAAACTCTCGCCGGCTGGCGGCCGTGATCGGATCATGGGGGAACACCTTGGTATCTGTGTGGCACTGCACACAGGCATAGCCCTGGCTGCCATGGACCGAGCTGGCGTATGCCTCAGCATCAATCGAAAGATAGAGGCGGTCGCCATTGGGCAGTTCCGTCTCCATCCCCGGTGTGCCGTGGCATGCCAGGCATGCTTCGGTGCCAGTGCCTCCGATCGATGATTCGCCGGTGGGCGCCGGCTCCAGAGTGGCAGGAGGTTCGTCCGCCGGTGTGGCCGTGGCGGCCGGCGCCGGCATGGCCAGAACAGCCAAACGGGCAGCCCGCTCTTCTTCATAGCCCAGGGCAACGAACTCCAGTCGACCCCCCTCAGTGTGGCAATCGACGCACTGGAGGGATTCGGCCGCCGGGGCGACCTGGTGGTTAGCGGCGACATGGATCAACGCGGTAACCGCCTCCCACGCGCCACTGCTGCCTGCGTCCTGCCCCATAGCTTCCACGCCGGCCGCGACGGCCGCGTCCAGATCTCCCGTTACCCTGTAAACGTCCTGCTTGATGGTGACCGGCGTCCCCGTCTCGGCATCATAGGGCACCGTGATCTCCACCGGCTTCCACGGTGTGATCCTGGCGTCGGGGTCGTCGATCGAGCCAACCGGCCGGGACGGGCTCTCCATCTGGTGCCCTTGCCACCAAAGGTAGGTTGGCGCCACGTCGCTTTCCAAGCCCACCTGAGCTGCGTACAGACCGGTTGCTTCATCCAGGGTCGGCCGGGTATAGTCTCGCGTCATCTGCGTAGCATATTCCGGGTCCCGGGCAATCAGCGGGATGTGGCAGGTCTGGCAGGCAACCCGGCCCAGGTGCATATTCAAGAGCGGCGCATCGTCCCCCTCATGCGGCTCCTCGTGGCACCCCTCACACGCCACCTCCACCTCGGGTAGCTCCTGAGCGATCATAGTGCCACCGCCGGCCGTCTTGTGGTCCTCGGTAACGTGGCAATCGACACACTGGAGGCCGGCCGCCAGGTGCACATCCACCTCCGGCGAGGTTGGGTATTCGCCATGCTGAAAGTTAACGCCGCCTGATGCCTCGAGGTGACACCGGTCGCACATCTCGCTCGTCGGCCGTTGCGCCGCTTGCGCCGCAGCCAGTACGTCCACCCCCTTGGCCGGCGCGAACCGGAATCTGCCGTCCTCTTCCTCGACCACCACCCTCTCATAATCCGGGCCGTGGCAGATCAGACAATCAACATTGGCCAGATCATCGGCCGTGGGAGGCGAATTGGGTATCGCCCCCAGACCGGCGTGGCACTGAGCGCAACCATCTGGCTGAGCTGGCAGCGACTCGTCCTCTGGCTGCAGAATCCCCAGCCAGTTGATGCTCGCAACCGATGCGTACGCCACCCCATAGGTGGCAACCATGCCGCCCAGCAGTTCTTCGTCCCATCCCTCGCGGTAGGGAACCGGCCCCTGTTGTTGGTAATGAAGTGATTCGACCACTTGCTGGCCGGCCGAGACGTGGCACTCGGCACAGGTTTCCGGCCCGGTATACTCACTGATGTATGCATGGATGGCCGGCGGTTGCCCGTCACCTGCACGGGCAACTCTGGTCCCGTTCGCGGACAGCAGCAAGATCACTGCGGACAGCAATGCCCCGGCTGCGAGACCTGTCTTACGCATAGAGCCCTCCGAACTGCACGACAAGGATCATACACCCAATCCTGAGGCATGACTAACCATACCTACCCACGGCGTCGTCATGGGTAGTTCTACCCATTATAGCCAGCGACACCTGCGGACAAAGTGACGAGTATCAGCCAGCGAGTGTTACACTTGTCACCTGGGAGCAGCGCGCGCCGCTGCGGCCCGAAACGACGGTCCGCGTCAACCGCCACGAATGATCAATGACGCTTCACGCACCCGTGCAATCGGCCGGCCCGGGGTGATGGGGGCCCTCGCGCCCAGGGATAGGTAGGCAGCGAATTCATTCCACGACCGCGTCCGCCTTGCGGGTACCACACACCCTGCTATAATTCCGGCCCTAGCACTCATGGGCTGCCTGCGGGAATGCGTCCCCCGAGCCCAGTCGACAGCGCCATCGGCACGGTCATCCGTCTGCATCTCCT
>WSZX01000428.1 GCA_013139935.1 Ardenticatenales bacterium | reverse complement strand
TCAAAGTTCCTTGACACCTTTGCCCGGCCCATCAGTTACCTGCGTGTTTCCGTCACTGACCGCTGCAACCTACGCTGCGTGTATTGCATGCCCATCGAAGGGATTCCTCTTCTCTCCCACCAGGACATCCTCACGTTTGAGGAGATCGAGCGGGTTGTCCAGACGGCAGCCAAGATGGGCATTCGCAAGATCCGTCTCATCGGCGGCGAGCCGTTGACCCGGGCCGGCTTGCCCAAGCTGGTGCACATGATCGCCGCCACACCAGGAATCGATGACATCAGCATGACGACCAACGGGCAGTTGTTGCCCCGATACGCAGACGAACTGGCTTCGGCTGGGCTGAATCGCGTCAATGTCAGCCTGGACAGTCTGCGGCCCAGGCGGTATCGGGCGCTGACCCGGGTGGGAGGTCTCGCACTTGCATGGCGTGGGGTGCAGGCGGCCGAAGCGGCCGGCCTTGCTCCAGTGAAAATCAACTCGGTGGTAGTTCGCGGTTTTAACGACGATGAGGTAGTGGATTTCGCCCGTTTGACCCTGGCAGAGGAACGCCACATACGATTCATCGAGGTGATGCCGCTGGGCCATAGCGACCTGTGGGCCGAGAATGGATTTGTATCCATGCAAGAGGTTCGGGAGCGAATAGAGACCGCCCTGGGGCCGCTCAGCCAAGTCGGACTGGACGCCCCGGTGATAGGCAACGGTCCGGCTCGCTACTGGCGGCTGCCTGACGCCGCAGGGACATTGGGTTTTATCAGCCCCGTCAGCGACCATTTCTGCGCCGGCTGCAACCGGCTGCGCCTGACGGCCGACGGCCGACTGCTCCCCTGCTTGCTCTCTGACATGGAAATCGACCTGCGCGACCCATTACGGTCAGGGATAGATGACGCTGAACTCAAGGCCCTTCTCGCCAACGCCGTCGCCCGCAAGCCCGCCCGTCACCACCTGGAAGAGGGAGAGCATCCGGTTAAGCGGGAGATGGCACAGATCGGGGGATAGTGTCCCGGGTGACGATCACACCTTTTGCTTTGCGCTCTGCAATCTCCCGCGCATCGGCGGCATCTCGCGCAGCAGCTCGGCGAACTCGGTGACGACCTCGGCGAATATCTGCCCTTCCGAGGCCGAGATCCATTGCATCCAGAGTCGCTCCTTCTCGATTCCCATGTAGTCCATCAAACTGTGATAGACAGGGAACCGCTTGGCGGTCCGGTGATTGCCGTCTCCATAGTGGCAGTCACCAATGTGACAGCCTAACACCATCACCCCATCCGCCCCTTGCAGAAATGTGCGCAACACCAATTCAGGTGACACCCGGCCTGAGCACGGTACGCGGATGATCTTGATGTTGGTGGGGTATTTACGCCGGGCCATCCCGGCCCCGTCCGCCCCGGCATAGCTGCACCAGTTGCACAGAAAGCCAATGATCTTGGGTTCATAGCCATTGTCAGTCATGATTGCTCCTCAATCCTACGCGCCAGCGCCATCAGCATGCAACACCTGAAAGCTGACTGCTCTTCATGCTGGCACAAGGGTGCCGTCCATTTCAAAGAGCGCGTTCATGGCGCCACACATCTGCGCCACCAGTTGCTGATCGGTAAAGTGATGCAGGGTGATGGATTTGGAGAGACAGGCTGCAACGCAGGTGCCGCATCCTTTGCACAGCGTCTCATTGACTCGCGCCTTTTGTCGGTCGTCCAGGTAGTCGATGGCACTGTAAGGGCAGGATTCAATGCACATCCGACAACCAACACAAGTCAGGTCGTTAACCTCGGCCGTGGCAGCCTCGATTTCCACCTCGCCCTTGCCGATAATGGAGAGGACCCGCGCGGCTGCGGCCGCCCCCTGGGCCACGGTGTCCGGGATATCACGCGGCCCCTGCGCACAGCCAGCGATAAAGACGCCATCCGTCATTGTGGCAATAGGATCCAGCTTGGGGTGCTTTTCCTTGAAAAAGCCCTCCCGGCTGCAACTGATCGAAAAGGTGCGAGCCACGTCATGGCTGTCATGGCGCGGCTCCAGACCAGTGGCGAGAATAACCATGTCAACCGGGATGCGCCGCTGCTCACCAATCAGCGTGTCCTCGGCAGTAACAATCAGCTTTCCGTCCTCCTCAGGACCCATGGTTGCGTCGCTCACCGAGGCAACCCGTCCGCGAATAAAGCTAGTTCCCTCTTCCAGCATCCGGTGGTAGAACTCTTCATAATCCTTGCCCGGGGCGCGGATGGCGATATAGAAGTTGCGCACGGTGGCACCGGGCGGCTTTTCGTGCGCCATGTGGGCGAACTTCAGCGAGTACATGCAGCAGACGCGGGAACAGTATTCGCGATAGCGAACGTCCCGGCTGCCAACACAATGGATGATGGCGACGCTTTCGGGCACCGTGATGCCATCGCGCAGGAGTATCTTGCCCTCGGTGGGGCCGGCCGCATTGGTCATGCGTTCGAACTCTAGCGCGGTAAAGACATTTGGATAGCGACCATAGCCATACTGTGGGATGCGGCGGGCATCAAAGGCATCATAGCCCGTGGCTACGATAATGTTGCCGACCTCCACTTCCAGGATTCTGTCTTGCTCGTCAAAGTCAATGGCATCGGTGGGGCAGAACTTTTCACATACGCGGCACTTGCCTCTCTCAAACCAGATGCAGTTCTCGCGATCGATCACCGGGTACTTGGGGACGGCCTGAGGGAACGGCCGGTAGATCGCTTTGCGGTAGCCGAGCCCGGCTTCAAACACCCTGTCCACGATTATCTTGGGACACTTTTCCTCGCAGACACCGCATCCGGTGCACAGTTCCTGATTGACGGAGCGGGCTCGGATCCGGATGCGGGCCTCAAAGTTGCCAATGTACCCGCTCACCTCTTCTACCTCCGAATAGGTCAGACAGGTGATGTTCTTGTGGTTGCCAGCCTCGAACATGCGCGGCGTGAGGATGCAGGCGGAGCAATCGAGCGTGGGGAAGGTCTTGTCCAACTGGGCCATGTGTCCACCAATACTCGGCTCCCGCTCAACCAGGTACACCTGATAGCCAGCGTTGGCAATCTCTAGCGCAGCCTGGATTCCGGCCACACCGCCACCGACGACCAAGGTATTCTGATTGACCGGCGCACGCTTGGAGAAGAGCGGCTCATGGTACCATACGCGGGCTACCGACGCCCCCACGAGGGCCTTGGCCTTCTCGGTCGCTTCGCCCCGGTCTTTGTGAACCCAGGATGCATGCTCGCGAATGTTGGCCATCTCAAAAAAGTATGGGTTGAGCCCGGCCCGCTGGCAAGCTACACGGAAAGTAGATTCGTGCATATGGGGGGAGCAAGAAGCAACCACAACCCGGTCAAGTCCATACTCCTTGATGTCTTCCTCGACCTGTTCTTGCCCCAAGCTGGAGCACATGAACTTGTTGTCGCGGGCGATCTCCACGCCGTCCAGGTCGCCGGCCCACTGAGCGACGGCTTCAACATCCACCGTGCCAGCGATATTGCTGCCGCAGTGACAAACGTATACACCTATCTTCATCTAGTACTCCTTCACGGCGCCCTTTGCACTTGTTAGGGAATAACTTTCCGTCTTCAATGGTGATTCACGGGTAGAGCGGTCACAAAACCGCCACGTTGTTCTTGAACAAGTACTTTGCGGCGCAAAGTAGCTGGTTTCGTTTTCATTGTAGGGATAGGTCATGCCGGCATTCATCGATTCAGTCCGGAAGAGGTTCTGGCATGGGCAATGCTCTCTTGTCACGCATCTTGCGCTTCTTGACGGAGGGGGCAGGCGTCCGCCATTTCTCAAGCATCGGCTTTACAGGGACAACGCCCTCCTCAAACCTGAGTTCGGCCGGGTCCATCCCAAAGGCCAGCCCCATCATTTGGGTAAAGTAGAAGACAGGCATCCTATAGTTGGTGCCAAATGCCTTGTTGACGTAGCTCTGATAGACATCCAGGTTGAGCTGGCACATGGGGCAGGGGACAACCATGGCGTCAGCGCCCAGCCGGTCGGCCAGGTCAATTAGGCGCCGCAGGATACCCATGGCAACATCAGTGC
>WSZX01000101.1 GCA_013139935.1 Ardenticatenales bacterium | reverse complement strand
GGGCGCAAGCCCACCAGGAATGAGGACCACCGTCACGGGACGATGCGGCACGAGGCTACAGATTGCCTCCGCTGATTCTCGCGACCGACCTGCATTCAGGATTCGATGCGCGGGTCCGAATCTCATTCGGGAGGGTGTTGATAAAGGGGCTGCGGCGACGAGAGAGATGGGGTTGAGTTGGGGCGCTCTGCGCCCCCTTCGCCACCCCTGCCAGCTTCCCTGTGCAGCAGCGGAACTGCAGAGGGGACGGCGCCCCGCTTGTTTTTCTACACTCTCATTCGACTGCATTGCACCAGAGTCCAAACATGCTACAATTGGCGAGTGAACCCGGAAGAGAGGCCAATCTCGCTCCGCCGCCAGGGGCATTCCTGTTGTCATGGGGTGAAAGAGGTGTTCCGATCCTGCGGGACTCGTGCAGGCCTCCATCAATCAATCGTATCGTCTAGAGCCTACCGTGTCTGAGCCAAGCTACGGCCGCGCCTGGTACATCGCCATTGAGGGACCAATCGGCGTCGGAAAGACGACGCTGGCCCGCATGCTGCAGGAACGCTTTCAGGGGAAAACACCGCTCGGCTTGCTGCTGGAGGTCTTTGAGGAGAACCCTTTTCTCTCCCAGTTCTACTCCGACCGCGCCCGGTACGCATTTCAAACCCAGATGTTCTTCCTCCTGAGCCGCTACCGCCAGCAGCAGCAGGGCGTCCCCCGTCTGATGAGGCGGGGGGCCCTGATCTCAGACTATATCTTTTCCAAAGACTGGCTCTTTGCCCGCCTGAACCTGATGGGCGAGGAATGGGAGATGTACCAGCGGATTCACGCGGCCTTGGCGGAACAGATTCCAACGCCCGATCTGATCGTCTATATGCAGGCGGATGCCGGTGTGTTGATGGGGCGAATCGCGCAGCGAGACCGGCCCTACGAGCGCAACATGGACCGAGAGTATATCGAGTCACTGTGCCAGGCCTATGACGGGTTTTTTGCCTCCTACGAGGATGCTCCGGTTCTCTTTACTAATACCAATCAGCTCAACATCGTCACCAGGCCGGCCGATTTCCAGTCCATTGTGAGCCAAGTCCGCTCCGCGCTGCAGGACGGGACCTTCCAACGGCAGTTGCCCCAATTCGAGACTCCTCTCGCGGGCGAGAGATGGCTGGCTCGCGGACGCCCTCTGACGGATTTTCAACGCTTTCATGTCGAGTTGGACAGGTCCAAACATTTCGACACCGACCCCTACTTTAACTACCTCTGCCTGAGCGAGGAGATGGGGGAGCTGGGCAGCGAGTTTGCCAAGCTGTGGATGGAGGAAGCAGCGTTGGTGGTCGAGGGACAAGAGCCTGCCAGAGCTCGCCAGCACGCCCTGAACCGCCGTCGCTCGGCGCTGGAGTCCGAACTGGCCGACTGCCTGGCCTACCTGCTAAAGCTGGCAAACTATGCGGGAATTGACCTGGAGACGGCGTATGTGGGCAAGATGCATCGGAATCAGGAACGCAGCTGGCGAGAGTCGCCAAAGGTAGAAACGGAACAGGAATGAAGCACTTTGTGGTCATCGCGGGTAACATTGCCGCGGGCAAAACAACGTTGACCCAACTACTCGGCGAGTACCTGGAGTGGGAGCCCTTTCTGGAAGCGGTGGAAGAGAACCCCTATCTGGCAGATTTTTATGGGGACATGCGCCGCTGGAGCTTTCACTCGCAGATATTCTTCCTCTCTCGCAGGCTGGCGCACCACCGTCAGTTGCTGGAACGCCCCGGTTCGGTGGTACAGGACAGATGCGTGTACGAGGATGCTGAGATCTTTGCGCGCAACCTGAATCTGCAGGGCGGAATGAGCGAACGAGATTACCGGGTATATCGAGATCTGTACGAGGCAGTCATCTCCATCCTTCCCCCACCTGACCTGGTGATATTCCTCCAAGCTTCCGTACCCACGCTGCAAGCCCGCATCGTCAAACGCGGACGGGAGTTTGAGCAAGACATAGACCCCGCGTACTTACAGAGACTCAATACCCTGTACGAAGACTGGATTGCTGGCTTTACGGGCTGCCCAATCCTGACCGTTCCCACCGACTCGCTGGATTTCGCTACGAATGCGGATCATTTGCGGCTCATAGTGAGCAAGATTACCGACAGATTGCACGGTCAGGAGGTGGTCGAGTTCCCACTCGGCTGACATTGTCCCCGCTTTGCCCCGGGTGGATAGGCAGATTCGTGATATAATCTGGCTGGTGGCTGTTCTCCAACTAGGGCTGCACCCATACTGCCTGGACTGCTGGATTGCTGGACGCATGACCAGAAGACTGTACTACCACGACTCTTATGTGGCTGCCTTTGAGGCTGAGGTCGTTGACCATCTCGACATCGGCGGCCAATCGGCCGTCGTGTTGGACAAGACCTTCTTCTACCCCACGTCCGGGGGGCAACCGTGTGACCGGGGAATGATCAACGGCGTACCGGTGACTGAGGTCTCGATACGCGAGGGAGACGATGCCATCATACACGTGCTTGCCGGAGAGATACATGATCACAGGGTGCAGGCAGAGATCGACTGGCCCCGCCGCTTTGACCACATGCAGCAGCACACCGGGCAACATATCCTCTCGGCCGCGTGTGTCCGGGCTGCTGAAGCGGGGACTATCGGCTTTCACCTGGGCGAGGAATCCTCTACGATAGATTTGGACGTGGAGAGCCTCTCGCGCCCCCAGATCGAACGTGTCGAAGACCTGGCCAATGACGTGATATTCGACAACCGGCGCGTCACTTCCTCTTCCCTGACGCCGGACCAGGCGGCAAGTCTCGGTGCGGGGGGTAGAGACGGACGACCGCTGCGCACACCCCAAAATCCGGGGAGCACGGTGCGGATAGTCGACATCGAGGGGTTCGATCGTTGTGCGTGCGGCGGCACGCACGTCAAACGCGCCGGCGAGATCGGCATGATCAAGATCGTCAGGCTGGAGCATCGGGGCAGAGGATTGCGAGCAGAGTTCCGTTGCGGCCGGCGCGCGCTCACAGATTATCGAGTCAAGAACGATTTGATCAGCAATCTAGCCGCTGACCTCACCGTGGGCTACTGGGAGGTGGGTCGGGCGGTGGACAGTCTGCGCGACGAGTTCAAGTCATTTCGTCGCCAGGCCCGGGAGGTCGGGGAACGCTTGCTAGAGTACGAAGCGCGCGATCTGCTGCGCGGAGCCGAGCGACGCGACAAACTCTGCATCGTGAGCGCGGTTTTCTCCGAGCGCGACCGGCGGCAGCTCGGCCGGCTGGCAAAAAAGCTGATCGAGCAACCCGGCGTCGTGGTCCTCCTTGGCCTCGCGGACGTCAAATCCCACCTTCTGTTTGCTCGGGCAGATGACGTGAGGCTGGACATGCGACCGGCGCTGAAAAGCGCACTCTCTGCACTGGGCGCCCGAGGAGGGGGCGGCCGGCCGGCGATGGCGCAGGGTGGCGGCCCGGCCGCAGACGAGGAGCGGATCAGAGCGGCCATTGGACACGCCCTGAAACTCCTCACCAACGATGGTTAGCCGGTCGCATGCGAGGTCCGATCGGCCCGCTTGGCTCACTCTGCGATCCTGCGCACTTTTAAGAAATAACTTCCCGTTTCGGATGGCGAATCAAGTGCACTCCGCGGCCACAAGAATGCCAAGCTGTTGTTGGAACAAGTACTGAGGGAAAAGAACAGAACGATGGAAGAGATTGCCAGTAGCATCTTTGTCGAGACCAACTATCCGGGCGTGAACGTGGGCGTAGTGGCAACCAAGGAAGGGCTCATTTGCGTGGACGCGCCGTCCTGCCCGGCCGACGCCCAGGAGTGGGTAAACCGTCTCCGGGGCACGTTTGACGCTCCGATCCGCTTCCTCATCCTGACAGACTGTCATGTGGACAGGGCGATCAATGCATCCGCTTTTGGCGCTCGGGTCATTGCCCACCAGGAGACCCATGCCAGGCTCAAAGGGTACGCCGCGCAGTTTCCCGCCCCATTGGTGGAAGGCATCTCCACCCGCTACAGCCTGGCGCGCGAGGAGCTCGATAGCGCTCCGGTCGTTCTCCCTCAGATCACCTTCTGCAATCAGGCCACCATCATCCTTGGAGATCGACGGCTCACCGTGTCACATTTCCCCAGCGCCACCCACGGCAGCCTGTGGGTCAGCTCCGAGGAGGAACAAGTTCTATTCGTGGGCGATACGATCGTGGTCGACAGCCACCCGTTTTTGGGCGAGGCGGATTCCAAGGCCTGGTTGGATGCCCTAGTACACTTGCGCCGAGAGCGATTTCAAGTCCAGGTGCTTGTCCCGGGCCGGGGCTCCCTATGCGAAAAGTCGGCCACCGAGCCGGTGTCTGCCTACATTCGCCTGGTCAGGCGACGCGTGCACGCTTTGCATCGTGCCGGCCGGCCGCGCGCCGACACGACTTCTCTGATTCCAGGATTCATCGACAGATTCCCGCACGACGACGTGCCCATGGAGTGGCTGCAAAAGCAGCTCAAGATAAGTCTGGATCACGTCTACGACGAGTACAAGGAAGCCGACGCTGCCACGCTGTCCGAGAGTTGACGGGCGACCGAGTGCACGCCGCGCCCGGAGCGAGTGCGAACCTGCATCTGTGTGACGACCACCTGCGGGTGGCAAGAGCCGGTGGCAGATCTGTTGTTCAACACCCCCACCCTGTTACATTCATCCC
>WSZX01000038.1 GCA_013139935.1 Ardenticatenales bacterium | reverse complement strand
GCCAGGCCAAAGCGGTCAGCATCCTGGAGGGTGCTGAGGCCCAGGTCTCCTGCCAGCTTGACCAGCTTTTCGAGCCCCACATGCTGCAGTGTTTTGACGGCCGGGATGTTGTAGGAGCAAGCCAGCGCCTGCCGGATAGAAACCGGGCCATGAAAGGTCCGATCGTAATTCAGCGGAACATAGGGGTCTCCTTCCCGGGTGGGGAAAGCGGTGCGTACATCCAACAGGACCGTGGCCGGCGTCCAGGGTTCGGTCAGGCTAAAGGCGGCTGCGTAGGTGAATGGCTTTATCGCCGATCCCGGCTGGCGCGGGGCGAGTGCCGCATTGACCGCCCCGTCAATGCGGGCATCAAAATAGTCCGGGCTGCCAACCATCACCAGCACCTCTCCGGTCCGGATGTCGAGCGCCACCAATCCGCCATTGTGCACATTGCGCCCCGGCCGGCTGGCGTATCCTGCGGCTGGCGCCTGCAGGCGGGCCAGGTGGCGGTCCAATATCCTCTCCGCCGAGCGTTGCAGCTCCAGATCCAAGGTTGTGGTCACCACCAGCCCGCCGGCCCGCACCACATCTGTCCCCAGCCGGTCACCCAACTGATCCCAGACGTAGGTGACAAAGTGAGGCGCCTGTATTGGGAACGCGGCCGCCGCGAAGACCAGCACCTCTTTCTTGGCCCGTTCCGCTTCTTCGGGAGTTATGGGCGGGGATGAAAGCGCGGCCATCAAATCGAGCACCAACGCCTGCTTTTCCTTGGATGCGGAAGGATTTCTGAGCGGATCAAAGAGAGCCGGCGCTTGCGGCAGGCCGGCCAGCATGGCGCATTCGGCCAGGTCGAGAGCGGCGGCTGACTTGCCAAAGAAAGCACGAGCCGCCGCCTCAATCCCATAGGCCAGGCTCCCATAGTAGGTCTGGTTCAGGTAGAGCGCCAGCACCTCGTCTTTGGTATATGCCTTCGCAAGTCGCCAGGCCAGGATGCTCTCCCGCAGCTTTCGGATCAGCGTGCGCTCAACCGCTTCCTCGGGGTCCAGCAGTAGGTTCCGCGCCACTTGTTGGGTGATGGTGCTCCCTCCGGCCAGCGTTTCCCCTCCCCGCAGGTTGATCCACAGCGCGCGCAAGACACCACTCACGTCCACACCGGGATGGCGGTAATAGTTGGCATCCTCCACCGCGATGGTGGCCATCTGGCAAGCGGCCGGAATCTGCGAGAGCGCTACCGGAGTGTGTCCACCGCCGTTGGGGTCGATCACCTCGTACAACAGCCGGCCGTTTCGATCCAGGACGCGGCTGCTGGGCGCCGCCAATCGGTCCGGCAGCTCCTCCAACGAGGGCAGATCCACCAGCAGCCAGGAATGAATGCCCCAACCTGCGCACAGGATGAGTATGGGGATCACGAGCAAGAGGAATCTACGGGGCCCCATGGCAGTTCTGCAGCAGATGACCATCACCCCTGCCTCTCTCCAGTCGTCGCAGCCCCTTTTTCGACACCCTCCTCGCTCCTGCTTGACCAGGTTCTGGTATCGACACGGGCCGATCTGTGAAAGCTTACAGCATTAGGATGCAGGATGCAAGCAGCCTGGGGAGGGGGTTGAGACCTGATCGTGTAGGGTGCCGCGCAAGCGGAGAGATGGGGGGTGGGAGTGCGGTTTGCGCACTCCCACCCCGCGTTTCCCCTTTTACAGCATGGGATCGGCAGGAGCCACCGGCTCCCCGGATGTTTTTCTTCACCCTCTTGGGTATAATGGCGGGCATGGACAGACTTGCGACGGGCGCACGAAAGCTGGGCGTGCAACTCACGGCCGGGCAGTTGGATGCTTTTGATCTCTATCGGCGTGAACTTCAAGAGTGGAACCGCCGGATGAATCTCACGGCGATCGACGACGATAAAGGCATCCAGATTCGCCACTTCCTGGATGCCCTCTCCTGCCTGATGGCCTTTCGATCCCATCCGATGGCCGAGACTCGACTCATCGATGTAGGGACCGGAGCGGGGTTTCCCGGTCTGCCGCTCAAGATCGTCTGCTCCGATCTCCAACTGACGCTGCTGGAAGCGACCGAAAAAAAGGTGCGCTTTCTGAAACATTTGTGCGAACGCCTGGAACTGGATAACGTGACAGTGCTTCACGGCCGGGCGGAAGAGTTGGGACAAGATCCCAGTCATCGGGAGCAATACGATTGGGCGCTGGCGCGTGCCGTGGCAGAGATGCCGGTTCTGTGCGAGTATCTGCTCCCGCTGGTACGGGTGGGCGGAACCTGTTTGGCCCAAAAGGGAGAGAATGCCCCGGCCGAAGTGGGCCAGGCGGAACGGGCTCTGGCTCTGTTGGGTGGGCGGCTGGCCCGCCTCGTGCCGATAGAGCTGCATGGACTGGCTGAGACTCGCTATCTGGTCCTGGTGGACAAGTTGGCGCCTACGCCGGTCAAATACCCGCGCCGGACCGGAGTGCCATCCAAGCGGCCGTTGAGATGATCACTGCAGCGTGGTCATGGCGCCCCCGCGGGAGAGACTGCCTGCACCGTACGCCGGGCTGAACAGGAGTGAGACCTCGCGAGTATGACGTGGAACGGCCGGATAGGCAGATCGAGCGAATCGGTGAATGGCCCAGAATCATCGAGACCGCACTTGCCGGACGGCATGGGCAAGCACTGACGCTGCCATGATCTCAGAGATAACCCAGAAGATATGACCAGGCGCACAACGAGACTAGGATTGGCACTGGGCGCGGTAGCCGGGCTGCTTGGCGCGGCTTACTATTGGCTGTTTCGCCGGCCGCTGGCCCGAACAGAGGGCACCCTGCACCTGCCAGGCGAGCTGCGAGCGCCGGTCGAGATCATCCGTGACCGGTGGGGTGTACCGCACATCTATGCGGAGAACCGGAACGACGTGATCTATGCCCAGGGGTTTGCCCATGCCCAGGATCGCCTGTGGCAGATGGACCTTCAGCGGCGGCTGGTGGCCGGCCGGCTATCAGAGGTCATGGGCGCGACAGCCGTGCCGGTTGACCGGTGGATGCGCATTCTGGGATTGAGGCGTGTTGCCGAGCAAGAGGCCAGCCTGATAGACCCTGAAGCTCGCTCCTTCCTGGAAGCCTATGCCGGCGGGGTCAACGCGCGCATCTCTCAGGGCCGCCTGCCAATCGAGTTCGCCCTGTTGCGGTACCGGCCAGAGCCCTGGACCTTGGCCGACTCGCTCTGCTGGATCAAGATGATGTCGTGGAGCCTTTCGGTCAACTGGGAGACGGAGATTATCCGAGCCCAGTTGATCGCCCGTCTGGGGCCTGAGCGAGCGGCCGAGCTAGAGCCAGCCCGCTCTGAGCATTGGCCGTGCATTATTCCCCCTGGCATGGACCACTCCACCCTGGGCGCGGCAGCGTTGGAGCGGGCCGATGCGGCGCGGCCGTTCACCGGCCCATCAGCGCACCAGGGCCTAGGTAGCAACAGTTGGGTACTCGCCGGCTCGCGCACAACCACCGGCGCGCCGCTGCTGGCCAATGACATGCACCTCCCCATGGGCATGCCTGCCCTCTGGTATGAGAATCATCTAGTGGGCGGTGACCTGAATGTCACCGGCATCACGTTCCCGGGCATCCCTGGCATAGTCGTGGGGCAGAACGAACACATCGCCTGGGGCTATACCAACGGCTTTCCCGACGTCCAGGATCTCTATCTGGAGCGGCTGCGACGCGACGACGACGGGCGGGTGCAATATCAGTTCCGGGACGAATGGCGGGATGCCCAGGTCATCCGCGAGGAGATATGCGTCAAAGGGAGCCAACCGGTCATCGAAGAGGTCATCATCACCTGCCATGGCCCGATCATCAACACTCTGGCTCCCGACCTTGTCGGGGAACAGGCCCTGGCTCTGCGCTGGACTTCGCTAGAGCCCGATTCAGCTATCTCTGCGCTGCAAGAGATGAACACGGCGCGCAACTGCCTGGAATTCCGCGAGGCGCTACGGTACTGGGCGGGTCCCGTCCAGAACGTGGTCTATGCCGATACAAGCGGGAACATCGCCTACAGCCTGCCCGGCAAGGTGCCCATCCGGGCCAAAGGGGACGGCCGGGTCCCGGTGCCCGGTTGGACGGGCGAATACGAGTGGACCGGGTACATCCCGTTTGAAGAACTGCCCCACGTCTACAACCCGCCCCAGGGCTATATCGTGACCGCCAACAACCGTGTCGCCGGGGACGATTACCCTCACTGGCTCGGTCACGATCATGTTTCGGGCCACCGAGCCCGGCGGATCGTCGAGTTGATCGAGGCCCGCGAAAAGAGTGATACCGCATACGCCCGGCGCATGCAGTTCGACCTGGCCTCACACGCCGCCCGGCAGGCAGCAGGCCAACTGGGTCGATTGCAGGTGAGCGATCCGCAACTAAAGGCGGTGGTCGAACTGATGCGGAACTGGAACGGTGAACTTGGCGCGGATAGCTCGGCCGCCGCCGTGTATCAGGTGTTCGTTCGACGTATGATCTATCTGGCGCTCTCGGACAAGCTGGGTGATCTGATCGTGCACTATGCGGGCAAGGGCCCGACCCCGGTTCTGGCCGAAGGAAGCCTCTTTGGCCATCGCGCCCTGGAATGGCTGCAAAAGACCATGGAAGAGCCAGATTCGCATTGGTTTGACCTGGGCGATGGCGAAACACGCGATGATGTCATGCGCATGGCATTGCGCGAGACGGTAGACCTCCTAAAAGCCCAACTTGGCTCAGAGATCGGTGACTGGGCCTGGGGCAAACTCCACACCCTTACCTACGCCCACATGCTCGGCCGCGTCAAGCCACTTGACAAGCTCTTCAACCGTGGGCCCTACCCTCTGGGGGGAGACCAACATACCCTGTGGGCCACCGGCGCCAGCCACCACGACCTGAGCTGCGACCGCGTCATTGGCCCGCCCTTTCGCTTCATCGCCGATCTGGGTAACCTGCGGCGGTCGGTGGGCCTGCTGGCGCCCGGGCAGTCAGGGCAGCCGGGGAGCAGACACTATGATGACCAGGTGACTGCCTGGTTCACCGGCGAGTACCATCCCATGCTGTTTGCCCGGGAGGATGTAGAACGAGAGGCAAGAGGGGTACTGCGGCTGGCGCCGGCGGTCTGAAAGATATCGGTTCCCGGCGCCTCGCTTGTTTTTCTACACTCTCTTTGTGTCTGATGTTCGGACAAGAGTTCGGACAATCGTCATTTTCCGCCGGCTGGCCGCCCTAAAAAGGGCAAGCGGGGGGTGTGTGCACACACCCCCCAATCCCTTGACACGGTCGCGAAAACAGGTTGTGTCCGAACTCATGTCCGAAGCCCAGTTGTGTCACTTGACCCCCACCGGTTATTGTGATATGCTTCTAATTAGATAGTCATCAAATTAGACGTCGGTGGAAATAGGCCGAGGGCAAGCAATCATGGAACAAGAGGAATTCGAGTCACTGCTCCAGCTCTTCAAGGTCATTGGCAACGAGAGCCGGCTCAGGATAGTAGGTCTGTTGGCCAACCAGGAGAGAAGCGTCGGTGAACTGGCGACGCTGCTCGATTTGAAGGAACCAACTGTATCGCACCATCTGGCGTTGATGAAGAACCTTGGGCTGGTCACAGCAGAGGCGGTGGGGAATGTCCGTATTCATCGCCTCAATGCAGGGTTTCTGGAAGGGATGAGCAAGGAACTCTTTAGCAAAGAAAAGCTGGCGGATCTGGCGGACAGCGTGACCGGTGATGCCCGGGAGCGCAAAGTGCTGCGGAGCTTTCTCGACGGCCAGCGCATCAAGGAGATCCCGGCCCAGTACAAAAAGCAACTGGTCATCTTGAGATGGCTGGTTGAGAAATTCGAGTTCAGCGTCAGGTACTCGGAGCGAGAGTTGAACGAGATCATCAAGCAGCACCATCCGGACACGGCCTGGCTTCGCCGCTCGATGATCGATCGGAAACTGATGGCGCGGGAAAAGGGGGTCTACTGGCGCCTGCCAGACGACGCGCGCTCTCCGGCCGCAGACCAGGTCCGGGGCTGAGTATGCCTGGGGGAGCACTTTTGCGTTCTCGAACGAGTTCATGGCAGAAGGTCGGTGGCTCCCCATCCCGCTCTTTGTTCCCGTGTCCCATCCGGGCCCGCTTCGGTAGCAAGTCCAAGCCGTGCCGGGTGCTGATGATCTGGGCTGACCCGACCTAGACAGCAGGTGTGGTTGGCGACCGGGCCGGGCGCTCACCTTTCCACACCGAACATCGGCACACGAGCAAAGTCGCCGGCTGCCAGTTCGGCTTGGGGAGCGTCGCTGGCGGTGAAATCGCTTAGCCAGGCCTCCTGCTCGCCCTCCACCGGCCAGACCAGGTCTATCACCCGGGTGTGGTTGGTCGTGCCGCGAGGGGCGCCGCCGATCCGCCACTGCTCCGCCTCGGGCACCACGTCCCGAACCCGCATCACGTCGCTGCTGGGATAACCATCCTGGCTCAAGAGCACGGCCGCATAGCGCCACGTCTCCGGGCTGTTGCCAAGGATGGATTTGGGCACCCGGAGGGTCACACTGCGCTGGCCGGGATCGGCCAGAATCTGGAACTCGGCCGCCGAGGCGACTTGTTGCGGCGCACCATCACCGGGAACATAGATCCCCGGCGCCCACCCTTCGGCCGTGATGGCGAAATCCCAGGCATACCCTTCCTGGAAAGCCAGGTTGCGGCCGGGGAGCATCGCCACACCGCCTGCGCCATCGCCATCCACATCTATGTAGACGTCAAGGGTCTGCAGAGATAGACCGTTCGGCGAGCCCCAGGGGTTGTCTATTGGACCGCGCATCGTGAATTTGAAAACGACGTTCTCGGTATCATAGCCCACCTGGAAACCCTGAACGTCAAAGTTGCCGGCGGCAAACACGGAATCCAGAGGATAGGTGTAGCTAGACGGCCCATGGTCGTCGCCGGAGGGGTCGGTAACGTCCGCGAGGATGTCAGTGGCGCCCAGGTCGGGAACGATGATCACCGCCGGTCCGGTCGCAGGGACCTGGCCGGCGTTCGCCACCACGGTGCTTTCTCCGCCGGCCTCCTCAGTTGGGCGGCAAACGGCGCGCAGGGTGAGGCGGTCACCGGTATCGGCTCCGCCCAGCGCCAGGAGAGGAATGGCCATTTCCAACTGTCCCCCATGCCAGGCCACCGGCCGCGTCAACTCGGTCTCCATACCGCGCACGGTCAACTCTAGCCGGCCGGGGGCCACCAGTTCAGAACTCGAGCTCGCGGACCACTCTTCATCGGCGGTCGCCAGGTAGAAAACGACTCCCGCCAACTCGCCATCAGCAAACCGGATCGCCACCATCCGGTTTGCTAGGAAACCCATGCCAGAGTCGCCGGCCGGGCCGCCGCCAGGCACACTCAGATAGATCCCGATGTAGCCCTCGCCGGCCGGCGAGACCCATCCGCCGGCCGCCTCAAGAGCCAGGTAGAGGTTATGGCTATCGAAACCGTAGGCCAGACTCTGACACAGAGGTTGAGCCTCTGCCATCGCGCCGCCGCGGGCCAGGTAAAGGCCGGCCGCCCTCCATTCATCTTCCTCAATCACTC
>WSZX01000373.1 GCA_013139935.1 Ardenticatenales bacterium | reverse complement strand
GACAGTGGGATGGGAGACACCGGCCGCCCTGGCAATGTCCTTGATGGAGACCATCATTGCCTGCTCATTGGTGACAGCAGAATCGAACTCCGGCCCGGCTACAATCAGAACACCGTGCACACGTGTGCACAACCATCATACTATATCACACGGGTGATTGGCTGTCAAGAACAACTCGCCGGGATCAGACCTCAATCTCCAGGCCATCGTATGCCACCGTCACCCCATCCAGCCCTCTGGCCCACTCTGCCAGTTCGTCGGCCGGTAGATTGTTGTGATTGAAATGAGTCATGATCAAACGCTCAGCGCCCACCTGTTCCTTTAGCTCGACCGCCTCCAGACAGGTGATGTGGCCTGTGTGAGGCGGGGAGAAACGGGGCGTATTGACGATGAGCAGGTCGCTCCCCTGCATCAAGCTGCGGGCATAGTTGCTGAACCGGTTACTGGTATCCGAGGTGTAGACGATCCTTCGCCCACCTCGGTAGATCGCCAGGCCAAAACAGGAAACAGTGTGGGAAACGGCAAAGGGGGTAAACAGAAAACCATCGAACCACACCGGCATCCCGGGGTGGAAAGCACAGTGGAAGGCGGTCTCCGGCAGCTTGTCGCCCCACGCCTCTCGCCGCACAGCATTGTACACGCTGGTCTCGGCAAACAGGTCCAGGTTTCCCTTCCAGTAAAGAAACTCTTCCATCCCCCCGGTGTGATCGTGGTGAGGATGGGTGAGAAAGATACCGTCAATCCGGCGCACATTGTACCGGGACAGCAGCCATCGGATGTCGGGCGGCGTATCAACCAACAGTTCGTATCCGGGCAGAGAGAAGAGGACGGCGTTTCGACCCCGCACCAGCCTCTCACCCTCCTTTCTGGCGCGCTGGCAGTGATCGCAATCGCAGTTGATGGCGGGGATGCCCTCGGCCGAGCCGGTGCCCAGGAACTTGATCCTCAAGACGGCACCTCCACAACCATGCCGTCGTAGGCCACAGAGACTCCCTCGAACTGTCGGCCGTAGGTCTCCAGTTCGTCATGGGGCCGGTTCTGATGGTTGATGTAGGTCAGGATCAACTGTCCGGCCTTGACCTCCTCCTTGAGCTCAATTGCCTGAGGGACGGTGATGTGGTTCTTGGAGATCGGATCAAAAACCGGGACGTTGACAATGAGCAGATCACACTCCCACATGACCCGCCGGGCATAATGCGTCAGGCGAGCCGAGGTGTCGGAGGTATATACGACGCGCGTATCGTTCTCCTTGATCGAGACGCCAAAGATGGGCTCGCTACGGCGAGCAGCGAAGGGAATGAGCGAAAAACCGCCAAAGTAGAGCGAGGCCCCCGGATAGTACGGGATGTGGAACATCACAGCATCCAGCATCTCGGTCCAGTGCTCTCGTTTGATGGTTTCAAAGAGCGCGTGTTCGGCCAGAAGATCAACTCCCCCATTCCAGTATTCAAACTCCTTTAACCCTCCCACGTGGTCATAGCGCGCGCGGGTGCACAGAATCCCATCCACTCGGCCGATCTGGTATTCGTGGATATGGCTCCGAATCTCCGGGGGGCAATCTACCAGCAACTCGTAGCCAGGCAGCGAAAGCAAGAGGCTGCTTCGCTCGCGCACCAGTTTCCCCCCTTCCTTGCGCGCGCGCTGGCAATGATCGCAGTCACAGTTGATCGCCGGGATGCCCTCGGCCGCGCCGGTACCCAGGAATTTAATCTGCATGGTCAGACCTCCATCGTCAGGCCATCGTAGGCCACTATGATGCCGTGGTCAGCAACCTTTTCCACCAGTTCCTCGTGCAGGTAGTTATCGTGGTTGATGTGAGTGATAACTGCTCGCCGCAGGGACCAGCCCTTGACCAGGGATATGACGTTCTGTACGCTCAGGTGGTGAGGGTGGGTCTCAAAGGTAGGGGTGTGAAAGATGACCACGTCCCCATCTTCCGCCAGGTGGCGGTGGAGAGTGCCCATTGTGGGGGAAGCATCGCTGAAATGAACCACTCGCGCCCCCGACATCTCAAAGACAAACCCATAGCAAGGGACGTGGTGAATGACCTTGAAGGGCATAACCGTGATGTCTCCAAAATGGAGCCGGGTGTGGGCGTAGAAACCCGTCACCAGAGAGCGTTCCTCCAGGCGGGGCGTCAGCCGGAGGCAGGGCAGGACGTCATAGCCAGCGCAGATAGGCAGCACCTGGTTCCAGTACTCGAACTCGGTCAGTCCGCCGATGTGGTCAAAGTGCTCGTGGCTCAGGAAAACCGCCGAAAGGTCAAAAATCCCCGCCCGGTCCAGCAGCGTGCTGATCTCTGGCGGTGTATCGAGCAGGAGCCGCTGCCCGGCCCCTTCGATCATCACGGAAGCCCGTTTTCGGGCATTGTAACCCCCCGCTTCCCTGGCCAGCCGGCACCGGTCGCAGGCGCAGCCAAAGCTGGGGATCCCCTCGGCCGCTCCCGTACCCAAGAATTGGATTTTCATCGGACTAACTCCTACACAGGCTGATTGACTCGCGGACCATACGGGGCTCGACCATCCGATTGGACAGCGATTGGCACCGCTTCTTTCTTGAGGGTGTGAAAGAACGCCCTGTCAGATCATGGAATGCCGTCCACGTGGCGATTGCGGGGGGTGGTAGGGAGCAATGCTCCCTGCCACCCCCCGCGTCTTGACCTCTCACAACACAAGTGCCACTGGCTCTCTGGATGTTGTTCAACACTCTCTTTCTTCTCAGTTGACACCTGTGCGTATCTACGTGCACCTGCGTTCGACCTTTTCTGACGCGTGGGAAACGATAGGCTTCTGCGCCTGATGGTTCCTCAGTCCGGTTCCGAACAACAGATCGTGCTCCGGCCGGGAAAGGGCAGGCGGCCGGCCGCGCAAGATCCGGCACAGGCTGTTGTACAGGTACCGGATCGATCCATAGGCGAGTTGCCGGCCATAGAGGATGCCTACCTCCGGCTGGGGCGGGCCGATGGCCAACAGGCTGGTGCCCACCTCACTGCGTGACGGCCCTCCATGAGTGGAGATGACCCACGGCTTGTCCCAGAAGAAAGCGTACCGATCCAGGACGATCGTGACATCCCCGCAGCAGGGAGCCTGCAGGAGTTCCAGCCACTGCAGCGGGTAGGGGAAAGGCTTGTCGTGGGTTCGTGCCAGCATCTCCTGGCCCGAGACCCGTCGGCCCTCGATCTCGCCCAGTCCCAGCGGATCCATCCCCCAGGCCAGGCGGTACCGGAACCCGCCTTGTTCTCTCGAAAGCGTCGCCTCGCCGGTGCGGGACAGGATGGCGATGCCGCCCTCGTCTCGATTGGAGACCACAAAGGGCGTCGCCGGCCGATC
>WSZX01000122.1 GCA_013139935.1 Ardenticatenales bacterium | reverse complement strand
TTGGATCTGACCGGCAGCGAGGAGACAGCGCCGGCCGTCAGAGAACGAACGGAATGAAACGGCGGGTATTCTCTCGATAGCGATCAAACTGCTCCCCGTACCTGGCGGACAGGTAGGAGTCGAGTTGGGGGATGTTGAAAAACACGAAAAAGCCGAATAACACGATGGGTATGGCGATAGAGTACCAGTTCCGGGTGATGACAGCATATCCAATGACCCACAGCCAGTCGCCAAAGTAGTTGATGTGCATCGAATAGCCGAACAGGCCCTCGGTGTAGAGCCGCCCTTGGTTGGCCGGATCCCTCTTCCAGCCATCCCGCTGCATCTCGGAAACCGTATTGAGCAGCGAGCCCAGGACAAAGATGCTGACGCCGATCATGTCAATCCCGTCAATGGGCCTGGAGGTCTGGTAGACCAGAAGAGAGTACCCGATGTAGTAGAGAGCGAATGCCAGCGGGATACTGACCACCTCGGCAAACGGGATCCTGCGCTTGAGGAGGAACGTCATCGTGATCCACATTCTCACATAGACCACACAGTTGAACGAAAAGACGAGGATTCTTCTGGTCGGATCGCCCGGTTGGAGGTCGACCCCCATTCTGCTCAAACCATCTCCAAAGAGCAGGTGCCATGAGGCTGCCAGAATGACTGTTTCCAGCAGAATGATGATGGCCTTTTGCAGAATGCTCCTGGATTTCTGTCCATAGAGTTCCATGCCGCGAACCTCCATTGCTCTTGGCCAAGAGACCGACCCCTATCGTTGCCGGGCCGATTGGACGGCGCAGCTCGTTTTCAGATTCTGGACCGTATGACATCGGCGCCGCCGGCCGGAAAGATGGCCGGTCGGGAGAGCTCTCCCGATCAACCCGACGGTGCAGTCAGTCTACAGCACTCCCCCAGGTCGGTCAAACGAACGCCGCCGGCCGATGGCTGATTTCTTCTGAGGGTGTTGAAAAAGGGGCTCCGGCGACGGGAGAGAGAGGCGGGGTTGGTGAAGCGAATGGTGATCTGTGACAAGGAGCAGCTCGTAGCTTGGCCGCGATCCGAGGAAGACAAGTCAGAGCGACAGGTCGAAGGACATCTGACAAACGGGTTGGATGGGCAACCGCTGGCATTATGATGTAAGGTAAACTTGACATCCGGCGACAGCCGTGATAGAATGTAAGCCATACTTTACACTAGAGATCGCTTGGAGGACCTGTGGACCTTTGCAATCGACTCAAAGAAATCCGTCTCCAGAAGGGACTCACACAAGAGTCTCTCGGTCAGGCCGTGGGCGTGACACGGCAGACCATCATCGCCATTGAGAAAGGCAAGTTCAGACCCTCTGTCGAACTGGCACTAAAGCTTGCGGTGGAGTTGAACACGCCGCTGCAGGGAATATTCTGGCTTGGGAACAACAAAGGAGAAACCTCATGACAACACAGCACTCGTACACCATCACTTGAGCATCGATTTCGGTAGCACTCGGCGGCCTGTTAGCCCTGAGTGGATTGCCCTGGTGGGGGGCACTCTTGGCCGGCGGGATGGCATTTGCATTCTTCCTGTGGGCGCCACGCGGCGGCCGATACGTCGTCAAGCCACTCGATGGCATCGCGCCACTGCGCCGTGATGAGCGGATGAAAGCGATCAGGGACCAGGCGGCGCGAAACGCATTCTCCGCCACCGTGGTGGCGTTGGCGGCGGTCACCACTTATTTTGGGGTGATCGCTCTGAACGACGTGCCAGTGACCATCCTTAACGCAATCCTCGCTCTTGGCTTACTCACCTATGCTGCGTCCGACTATTGGCTGAGACGGTCATAGCTGCCAAGACCCTGGTCACCGGGTGGAGGATCGACAATGGAGAGAACCGCCTGGAGTTTCTCAGCGCCCCAGGTGGCTCGCTCTCCATGGCATCGGCCGGATGGTGGATCAATACCATCACGGCCCCGCTGGCTTGACGGGGTCCGCGGTGTCGCTATCCGGATGGAGTGTCCTACTTGCCAACCTACGCACAGCTGACCTGTCGAGCATGGCTCCGAGTGCGCACCCAAGTACCGGCGACCTGAAAACCGCGACGGACATCCACGGCAGCCCGATCACGCGAGGAGCGGCGCCGACCAGGCGCCCCGCGTGATCGGGCTGCCGTACTCGCCAAGGCTCTCGACCGCAAGAATCCAGAGGTCTCCCGCCGGGCATTCCAAGAGCGCTCCAACCACACACTCGACCGGAATCCCCTCAGCGAACCGCCGGCGAGATTCGCCGAGTCTGGCGCACTCAATAGCGGAATGGTGTGTGCTCCGGCCCGACCACGTCCTCAAGCTGGAACCACAGTGACAATGACCGGCCGGCGCCCGCTCCGGTCACATCTCATCCAGCTCTCCCAGCCCGGCTTCGAACCAGTCGCGGAATTTGTCCCGCGCGGAGATCGTGATCCCAGTCTCGACAACGATCGAGCGCGCCATGTCGTTCTTGACCTCCTCTACGTCGATCTCCACCACGGCCGAGTGCTCGTCGGCATTCATCCGTTCGCGCACTACCCGAGCCCGGCCGCGCACAGTGGCGGCGATGTTCGGCGGCGCCAACAAGGCTACTGTCACCCGGCCGTCACGGCGGAGATTGGCGTAGGTGTCGTGATACCGCATGGAGATCATCCGCAGCAATTGGGGGGTTACCGCCCGCAGGCTGCCAAATGGAGCCGTGCGAGGCGTTCCGTCCGGGTTCACGGTTGCCACGATGGCAACCGGATTCAGTGCTCTCTCGGGCTTGCGCCACGCGGCAAACACGTCTGGCGGGAGCTCGCTTGCCCTGCGCCAGCGTGCGATCTGCTGCGGTTCCCCGGAAGCGTGTCTGTTTGTCATTCGTTCACCCTCTCCCTGCCACGGCTGTGTGCACTAATGCCACGCTGTCGCGCTGCTGCCAACTCGGATCGCGGCACACCTTCCACAAATACCTCGATACTCTCGATGGCCGCCACGATGTCATTCAGATACGGCCGGTAGTCTCTCATGCGAGCACCGACTCTTTCAGCTCCGCCCTGAGCGCACGCCTCAGAACCAGGTCGACTCTCCGCCGCAGTTCCTCCTCGAAGACGAGCGCCGTCCCCACCAGGTCAAATTGGTCTGCTCCCTCTTCAAAATCAACCAAGACGTCGATGTCGCTGGCGTCCGTCTGCTCTCCGCGAACGCAAGAGCCGAACAACCCTATCCGCCAACGCTGGTTTGAGCGATCTCAATCTGGCAAGGATATCCTGGCTCA
>WSZX01000051.1 GCA_013139935.1 Ardenticatenales bacterium | reverse complement strand
TATAGCTCATTGCCGCCCTAAAGCAAGCCAAGAGAGTGAGGGGGTAGAGAAACAAGCGAGGCGCTGTCCCCTCTGCACTTGTTGAGGAATAACTTCCCGTCTTGGATGGTGAATCAGGTGCACTCCGCGGCCACAAGAATGCCAAGTTGTTGTTGAACACGTACTTGAGGATCGGTGATCCAGACTCATCCGAGGAGGAGTAGATGACAGAGGAGCTTGAGCGCGCTTTTGAGAAAGATCCACTCGCCATACCCGAAATGCGAGCCATCATTGATCGGGTCATTGAGGAGAGCAAACATGTTCCGGGCGCGTTGATGGTGGTGCTGAACGAGCTGCAGGGCAAAGTCGGCTATGTATCCTTTCCAATGCAGGATTATGTAGCACAGAGGCTCCGGGTCCCATTGAGCCAGATCTATGGCGTGGTTTCCTTCTAGTCATTCTTCACCACCGAGCCCAGGGGCAAGCATGCCGTCAAACTGTGCTTGGGCACAGCCTGCTACGTGGGAGGCGCGTCAAAACTGATCGAGGTCGCCAAGGATGTGCTGGGGGTAAAAGTCGGGGAGACGACGGCAGACTGGCAAGTCACACTAGAATGTTGCCGATGTGTGGGGGCTTGCAGCCAGGCTCCAACTGTAATGATAGACGACGAGGTGTACGGTCGCGTGACCGTGGAACAGTTGCCGGAGATCATCAGCGAGTATCAATAGGGGTGGAAGGGTTTGAAGGAAATCGCGTTGCACATCCTTGACATCGCCGAAAACAGCATTGCCGCCGGCGCCCAGAGCGTGCACATCACGGTTGAGGAGAGCGTGCCAGACAACCGAGTCCGCATAGTCGTGCAGGACGACGGCGAAGGAATGGATGAGGAAACGCTGGCCCACATCACGGACCCCTTTGTGACCAGCCGATCCACTCGTGCAGTCGGATTGGGCATCCCGTTTCTACAAGCCGCAGCCGAGGAGTGCAACGGAGGTCTGCGAATCACTTCAGCGCCAGGAAAAGGAACGCGTCTGGAAGCCGGGTTTGAGAGGAACCACATCGACCGGATGCCGATGGGAGATCTGGCGGGCACGATGCTCACACTCGTCACGGGTTTCCCCGAGACCCACTGGGTGTTTCATTACCAGATCAACGGAGAGGCATTCACCTTTGACGACGAGCCGATCAAGGAAGTATTAAAGGGTGTTCCGCTAGTCGAGCCAACAGTATTGAGGTTCATCAGGGAAATGCTGCAGGACGGCATCGAAAGCGTGCAGCGCGCCAGTGCAGAGTGAACGTGCTGCTCAATCAGGGGAGGAGGTAGAAAGTGCCGGTAGTCAAATCACTAGAAGACCTGAAGCGCCTTAGGGAAGAAGCTCTGAGGAAACGCGAGGCAAAGGCAACCAGCGCCCGTGTTCAGGTAACCGTGTTGATGGGAACGTGTGGTATCGCGGCCGGGGCCCGGGATACCATGAAAGCGATCCTCCAGGTCATCGAGTCGGAGGGTCTGCAAGGCATCCTGATCAAGCAAGCCGGTTGTATCGGGCTCTGCGAACAGGAACCCATCGTCAAAGTCGAGATCGCAAACGAGCCGCAAGTCAGGTACGGAAAGGTCTCGGCCGAGCGAGCGACGCAGATCATGAAGGAACACGTCATGGGTGGCAACGTTGTCACGGAACTCGAGATTCCGGCTGAAGAATCAGGATGAGAAAAATCAAGTACTTCCGTTCGCACATTCTGGTTTGCACGGATCCCGAATGCTTGAGCAAAGGGGCCCACTCGGTGATGGATCGCCTGCAGGAAGAGTTGATCCATCAAGGACTCGCCGAGGAGATAATGGTGCTCGAAACCCCGCGAATCGGGGATTGTGTCAACGGCCCAGAGATCATGGTGTACCCGGACAAAGTGCACTACTCTGGCTTGACGGTTGACGACATCCCCGACCTCGTGGAAGAGCACCTGGTGAAGGGGCGGGTGGTCCCGGGGTTACTTTCGTCGCTCAAGGAACGAAAGGACGAGGAGCTCGGAGCGCCAAAACCCAAGGAGGTGAGGGTCGTCCTGCGCAACTGCGGCAAGATCGACCCCGAAAGCATCGAGGATTACATCGCCGAAGATGGATACCAGGCACTGGCCCAGGTGCTCAGCGAGATGCCGCCAGAGCGGGTCATCGAGGAGATCCTGGCCTCTGGCCTGCGAGGTCGAGGCGGCGCAGGGTTTCCTACGGGCAGAAAGTGGCAGTTTGCACGCGCCGCGCAAGGCAACCCCAAGTACGTCATATGCAACGCTGACGAGGGAGACCCCGGCGCGTTCATGAACCGGCATGTGCTTGAGGGTGATCCCCACTCGGTGATCGAGGGGATGATCATTGCCGCCTATTCGATAGGTTCGAGCCAGGGATACATCTACTGTCGTGCCGAATATCCGATCGCCGTACGGACGCTCAACGTGGCCATCCAGCAGGCACGGGCGTTCGGCCTGTTGGGTGATGACATCCTGAGAAGTGGTTTCTCCTTTGACTTGGAAGTTCGCATGGGCGCCGGCGCCTTTGTGTGTGGCGAGGAGACCGCCCTGATGGCGTCCATCGAAGGGCGGCGCGGCCGGCCGCGCGCGCGGCCGCCATTCCCGGCCGTCAGCGGATTGTGGGGCAGGCCAACGAACATCAACAACGTGGAGACCCTTGCCAACGTGCCGCAGATCATCCTGCGGGGTGCAAACTGGTTTGCCAGCATGGGAACCGACAAGAGCAAAGGCACCAAGACATTTGCTCTGGCCGGCAAAGTCAAGAATACAGGCCTCATTGAGGTTCCGCTTGGCATCACCCTGCGCGAGATCGTCTATGACGTAG
>WSZX01000481.1 GCA_013139935.1 Ardenticatenales bacterium | reverse complement strand
GTGTGACTTGCGGCGGCCGATCGCGATAGCTGTTCCGGTAATTGTAGTTCCGGTAATTGTTTTTTGGCATATTTCTGATTCGCTTATCGTTCCGGTTTCCGAGGGGTGGCATGGGCAAGGTTCTCACAGAGACCGCCCTATCGTCGCAAATGCCACGAATTGAACGAACTTCACGAACTCCCACTTTTCTTGGGCATGCTCCAGACTCCTGATTCTCTTCGCACTTTTTTTTTGGTGAATCAGGTGCACTCTGGTCAATGACACTCCGGTCAATGACACTTCGGTCAATGACACTCCGGTCAATGACACTTCGGTCAATGACACTTCGGTCAATGACACTTCGGGGCCACAAGAATGCCAGGTTGTTGTTTAACAAGTACTTTGCACATACCCTGCCACTCTATCCCAACGCGGATACGCCTTGACGCACAACTGCCAGTTGGCTCGGCCGTCTTGGCGCCGGGTCTCCTTACCCAGATCAAGGGCCGTTGCCTTCTGTGTCGAGCTCCAGCCAGGTCTCTTCTATCCATTCCCGCCTCGGGGCAACGGCATTTCCCATCAGGCGGCTGACCAAGGCAGCAGCTCGGTGGGTGTCATCCAGCGTGATTTGGACGTGGTACTTGTTCAAGATGCTCCGGTACGGTTTTCCCTTTTCATCAAACTCCTGGCCGGGTTGCAGCGTAGTAGCCCGCATTTCGGCCGGGCTCATCTCGCCCAGCCCCTTGAACCGAGTGATACGCAGTTCCGATTTGCGGCGATGCTTGCGGAGCAGGGCGTCCTTTTCCGCTTCCGTGAGCGTGTAGATGGACTCTTTGCCCACCTGGATGCGATGGAGCGGCGCCCGGGCGACCCAGAGCTTGCCTGCTTGAATCAGGGGACGCATGTGCTTGAAGAAAAAGGTCAGAAGGAGCGCAGCGATATGCCCGCCGTCAACGTCCGCATCAACGAAAATGACCACCCTCCCGTACCGCATGGCACTGATGTCGAACTCGCGGCCGAATCCACCCCCGATAGCAGCAATGATGGAGCGGATTTCGGCGTTAGTCAGCATTTTGGCCAGCTTGACGCGGGCTGTGTTTATCACCTTCCCGCGCAGCGGGAGGATCGCGTGTATGGTGCGATCTCGCGCCTGCCGAGCGCTGCCGCCGGCCGAGTCGCCCTCCACAATATAGAGTGCGGTGCCCTGAAGACCGTTTGTGTTGATATCTGCCAGTTTACTCAGGTCCGGGCCGAGATCCATCATCAGGCTGCGCCGCGCCGTCAGTTTTTTGGCCCGCGCAGCAGCTCTGCGTTCGGCCGCCGCCGCGGTGCAGAGAGCCACAATAGCATCCGCGAGTTTGGTTTTTTTGCTCAACAGGTCCACCAGAGGCGCATAGATGGCTGACGACACCCCCCCGCTGATGGGGGAGGTCAGCTCATCCTTTGTCTGCGAGGTGAACGCCATCTCGGGCATCCGAACAGAGATAGCCAAGGTCAGCCCAAAGAGGGTATCCACTCCAGCGATACGCTCCTTATCTCTGAGCTTGCGACGCTTCTTTCCAATACTGGTCAAGGCGCGAGAGATGGCGGTGCGAACCCCACTCACGTGGGTTCCCCCGTGCTTGGTCGGGATCGTGTTCACAAAGGATACGATGTCTCCGTCGGGGTCGTCCGTGTATTGGATGGCAATCTCCACCTCAACGGTACCGTCGTCGTTTTCAAAGCTGCCAGACACGGCGATGGGAGCCCGGTTTGCCGCGATCGGTGTTCGGCCGGCATCGTGGTTCAGGTAGGCAACCAACCCGGCCAGCCCGGAATGACCCTTGTGTTTCCCATCGTATACCTGGCGAAACGGCCGTTTCCGCCGCAGATCCTCAAAAGCAAATGCGGCCGAGACCAGGAAAGAGGTTTGCTGAAGCCGATCCGCAATCATGGGCCGATCGAACCTGCGGGCGGCCATGATCTCCGGGTCAGGCTTGAACCGGATCGTCGATCCGCTCGCAAAGCCCCGGCGCCGGGATGCCTTTCTGGCTCGAGCCGGGAGCTTTCCATAGGCGGTGTGGGCGCTCCCTAGCGTGCACAAGGCACTCTCACGCACCTTTTGCAGCCCCGACCCATCGGAAGAATCGAGAATCGACGCCAAATCTTCCACCACGTTCGACTCTGGCGGCATGACCCAGACGCCATCCACAGGAACACCCTGCCGGAAAGCCTGTATGAAACAGAGCCCGTCCCGCCGCGACTCTGCCACCAGCCACTGGCTGAGGGCGTTGGTCGCTTTGATGCCTACCCCATGCAAACCGCCGGAGGTCCTATAGGCGCCATCGTCGAACTTGGCCCCCGCATGCAAGGTAGTCAGGGCGATCTCCAAGGTAGCCTTGCTCTCCTCTGTTTTCCAATAAGGCGGAATACCTTCCCCATCATCGGAAACCTCGGCGCTCCCGTCCGGCCAGAGAGTGATGCTGATGGCGCCACAACGGTTCGCCATGGCTTCATCCACGGCGTTATCGACCGGCTCCCACAGCAGATGGTGCAGCGCGACCTTGCCCGTTCCCCCAACATACATCCCCGGCCGGCGGCGCACCGCCTCGAGCCCCTTTAGGACCTGGATGCTGTCAACGTCATACTGAGCCATATGCCGAGCCTCCTACTGATCGCCTGGCCGCGCGGCCGGTCAAGATCCTGCCCCACACTCGAGTCGCCATCCCAAATGATGGTATCTGTTGCGCACCAAGCGCCTAGCAGGCTGTCGGAAAATCGGTTTCTCCAGAATTCGGAAGTTTTCGAGCGTGATCTTGCCGCCAATTCCGCCCGATGAAGGCAACTGTGCCAACTCGGGCCCCGTTGGAAACTTTCGAATTCTCTCTCCGACAAGCTGCCAGGCTGATACTAGCACAAATGTTCGCAATCGTCAAGTGGCACACACCTGCGTGACTGGCGCCGCCCTATCGCCCTCGGAGGGGGGAGATGATGCCATCAGGCAGGCTCATAGGCCGAGCCCATGGCAGGCCGCGCCCATGAGGGCGGTCCTTGGGTTCAGGATGACGTGCACCGGAACGCGGGCGAGCAAGTCGCGAAATCGCCCCTTGCTGAGAAAGGGCCGCATCAATCGTCCTTCCTTGAGAGCCGGCAGGATCTTGCGCGGCATGCCACCGCCCAGGTAGACACCGCCGGTAGCCATCACCTTCAGGGCCAGATTCCCGGCCTCGGCCCCCAAGATGGCGACAAACACATCCAGCGTGTCGCGACCGAGTTTGCACCCGCACTCGAGACCAGCATTCGCGATGATCGGCGTGGGGTCGAAAGCGGCCGCCAGCCGCTCGGCCAACCAATCCGGTTCCTCGGCAAAGCCGATGTCCTTCAGGTAGGCATAGATGATGGGCAGGCCGCGGCCGGAGCAAACTCGCTCGTAACTGACATGCTCGGCGTGTTCCTGGAGGTGACGCAGCAATCCCAGTTGAAGCTCATCGAGGGGAGCGAAATCCACGTGCCCTCCTTCTGAAGGATGGGGCCGATAGCGCATCCCATCCCAGGTGAGAAACGCCTCGCCCAACCCGGTGCCCGGCGCAATGACGGCGATGGCCCCACCAGGGTCTGGTTTTCCCTCGTTCAAGGTATGCAGATCGGCCGGTTCCAGGAAGGGAACGGCATGGGCAATGGCCTGCAGATCATTCAGGATACTGGC
>WSZX01000241.1 GCA_013139935.1 Ardenticatenales bacterium | reverse complement strand
CGGCCGGAGCCAGGGATGCCCGCAGCTGCTTGTAGGCTAGACGTAATCGCGACTGGGCAGTGCGTACAGGACAGCCCAGGGTTTCGGCAATCTCCCGGTAGGTGTGACCGGCCCAGTAGCGGATCAGAACAGCTTCCCGCTGCGGCCGGTTCAGAGCCGGGACCGCATCCCAGATCCGACTGTGTGCTTCTGCCTGGATGGCGCAATGCTCTGGCCTCGGCGCCGGGTCACCAACGTCCCTGCCCTGTCGCAGCCAGGCAGTGAGGGAAAGGCCGGGCAGGCGTCGCCGGCGCTGCCGGTCCCGGCACCGGCTGACGGTAATGGTGTGCAGCCAGGTAGCAAAGCTGGCCCGGCCGGGGTCGTAGCGCTTGATGTTGACCAGCGCATAGGTGAGGGCGTCCTGTGCTGCCTCTTCCGCATCGGCTGGGTTCCCAAGCAGACCATATGCCAGCCGGAAGACCGAATCTCGGTACTGGTAATACAAAGCCTGGGCGGCACGTTCATCGCCAGCCTGCCACCGCTGGATCAAAGCACTCACGTCTGGCATCTCAGACCTCTTACAGGTTGCCTGCCACCGTCTACTATACTGTACGCGGAATGAGGATGTTATGATCACTCTTCCCCCCGAATCCACGTCGCCCCCGTCGTCCAGTCCGGCGACTTTGGGCCGACCCATTGCCCCCGTGAACGATCATAGCGCAACGCCAGAGCCAGGACAACCGAGCCGGCTCGTGGACGCGGCCGCCCGTCCGCCGGCAGAGCGCTGTCTTGAGGATGTCTACCCTGCTACTGGAAAACCTGGGTGAGCCAGTCCGGCGTGGCCCGTTCCATGGCGGGTGTCGCCTGGCGCATCGGCGGTGCGCACCGTGCGTCGGTAGCGTGCCGCTCCGACACGCTGTTACCCGAGCCTGAACCCGGAAACGGCTAGCTCCTACCCGCCCGTCGTGGCTCTTCCACCCACCATCGCATCGCCGCCAAGGCCGCCAAGTTGACCACGGCGCTGAGGATCACGTTTCGCGGCCCCTGCTATCTGTCTTGTGTGGACCCCGAAAAGGGTGAGAGGCTTTCCGTCATGCACCATGCAGGGCAAAGTCCAGCAACTCATCCAGCCGGCCCGTAGCCAGGCCGATCACGTGGTCGGCAGCGCCATAGTAGACGTACACTGTACCATCCACCACCGGATTGGCGCACGAAAAAACCACATTGGGCACGTCCCCGCGCAGCTCCCACAGTTCCTCCGGCCAGAAGATCGGATCGGACGGCCGGTTGATCACCCGGGTTGGATCATCGAGGTCCAGCAGCAGGACACCCAGGCGGTAGATGTGATCCTCGTCATAGCCGTGGTTAAGCAGCAGCCAGCCGTGCGGCGTCTCGATCGGTGGGCCGTTGCTGCCGACGCTCTTGCGGTCCCAGGTATTGTCCTCACGCGGGCCATAGATGGGGGCCATGTCATCCTCGCGCCAGGTCAGCATGTCGTCTGAATAGGCTAGCCAGACCTGAGGCCAGCGGCGGTGCAGGACGGTGTAGCGGCCGCCGATCTTGCGCGGAAAGAGCACGTGGTCCTTATTGTCCTCGCCCCGCACAATCGGTCCCAACCGCTCCCAGGTGATCAGATTGTGGCTGCGAGCGATCATGGGCAGGATACCGCCGCCGGCGTGGGTCGGTTCGCCGGGACCGTGGAACTCGCGGCCGTAGGCCGTGTAGGTCATCCAAAACACCCCGTCGATCTCGGTCACGCGCGGATCCTCGATACCGCGACAATCGGTACCGTCTGTTGGCTCCAGGACTGGGCGTCGCAGCCGGTTCCAGTGCGCACCGTCCGCGCTGACTGCACACCCAATCCGGCTGATCCAGTCCAGCCCCTGGGCGCGGTAGAACATGTGAAACAGGCCATCGTGATGAATGACCGCCGGGTTGAAAACGTTGTAGCACTCCCAGTCTGATGCTGGGTCCGGGAGCAAGATCGGATTGACCGGGCAACGTTGGAGTTTCATCTTTTCCTATCTCCTTCCCTTCCTTCAATACGGCGGCCGTGCTTTCTCTAGGCACATATCCACCAGGTTGCTGATCTGCGCCGTGCCGGCGCACATCACCGTGTCTGCCCCGCCCCAATATATCTTGACCGTTCCGTCCTCCTCGGGGATAGCACCACAGCAAAAGACGACATTGTGGACGTATCCCGTGATCTCCCACGGGTCCTCCGGTTGCAGAATCCACTCATCCGAGACCCCCAGGATCTTGCTTGGGTCTTTGAGGTCGTGCAACGCGACGCCCAGCCGGTAGACGGCGCCATCCATGGTGCGGAATACGCCGTGAAAAATGTGCAGCCAACCACGGTCGGTCTCAAATGGGGTCGCCCCTGGGCCGATCTTCATCTCATCCCAGTGATATGGCGCGGACTTCATGACCAACCGCGATTCTCCCCAGTGCACCAGATCCGGTGAGTAGGAGAGCCATATGGACCAGGGCGATATCTGGGAATGGGGCCGGTCGAGCCGGACGTAGCGGCCGTTGAACTTGGCCGGAAAGATAACTACGTTTCGATAGTCGACTTCGGTGATCAGGGATATCCGCTCCACCGACTCGAAATCCTCTGTTTGAGCCAGGCCGATCCGAACGCCGTGCTTTGAGTAGGCGCTGTAAGTGACAAGGTACCGGCCCTCCAGCGAGCAGATGCGGGGGTCTTCGACACCGAACTCCTCATAGGCCGCAAAGATCCCTTCCGCGGCCGGTACCATGAACGGCTCTGGCCGTACCCGGAAATGAAAGCCATCCTCGCTCTCGGCCAATCCTATGATCGAACGGCCGTTCCGTCGGTGAGCGCGAAACAGCATCACGTACCGGCCGTCGTGTTTGACCATCCCTGCATTGTGAACCGTTGCTACCGGATATGGCACGTCGTCCTTGGTGAGGATAGGGTTGCCTTTGAATCGCTCGACTATGGCTTCAGACATTGGCTCTCTCCGAGTATCGATAGAATGGGCTCATTGCCAAGCTAGACTGCTCGCGCCGGCAGAGTAGGACAAGACAGCGACGCCAGAACGAATTGGCCGGGACCAACAGCGAACGGCTCCAGGGGTCGAAGGATGGCTTGGATATCTTCCGGTGTGCCTCCCGACGCGTCAGGAGGCAGACCTTGCCAGCGGGCTCCCCAGGAGCCGAGTCGCGAGATAG
>WSZX01000399.1 GCA_013139935.1 Ardenticatenales bacterium | reverse complement strand
CGATCTGCCGCACGACTTTGGGGACGTATCGCTGCAGGTGCTCGATGCGGCCGATGTCATGGTCTTGATGTTGGCGCCCGAGATGGGCTCGGTTCGCGCTGCATCTGCTGCCCTCACTACCTACGGCAAGCTGGGTTACCGGGACGAGAAGATCAGACTGGTCATGAATTGGATCTTTGAGCGCAAGGGGCTGGCTCAATCCGCTGTAGAAGACGCGTTGCGTTTTCCGATCTCACTTGTTCTGCCTTTTGCTCCCGATACATTTGTCTCTGCCATTAACCTTGGCCGCCCACTGCTGCTTCATGAGCCAGAGGGCCAGATCTCCGCTCTGATTGAGGATTTCAGCTTTGGACAGAGCAGGGAGCGGCACCGAACTGTGCCTCCTGCTGCTCCCAGTCCAGCCTGGCAGCGAGTGAACAAGCGCCTCTTGGCCTTTCGCAAAGCCAAGCGCAAGTGATACTCTGAGGTTGGCACTTGTTAAGAAGTAACTTACCGCTTTGAATGCGGAATCAGGTGCAGAACGTCCGCGAAAGACCAAGTTGTTTTTGACCAAGTACTTTGCGCGCGAGTTCGGCCACTTGGGCTGGAGCACTGATCTGGATGGCCATGAGCCCCCGACAGCGGTGCCGACATCAATCGCGCACTGGACCGGCCTCCTATTCCGTGAATCTGGAGTGATGCGGTGATTAGCAATCGCGATGTTCAATGGTGGATATCAGAAGCCCACAGGTACCCCGAATCCGCGCCGACTCTGATCGAAAAGCTGGCTGAACGGCTGGCAGAGCTGGACGCTGAAAACGAACGGTTGCGGGGCGAGGTGATAGGCCTCCGGCGGGGCAGGCCGGCCGGTGCTGCTGACGGCTCCGAGGTCAGCGCTCTGCAGAGCAGGGTGGAGACGTTGCAGAGAATCCTGAACGGCCAGGCCTCGACCGAGCCCGCGGTAGTCATGTTCTCGGATCGCCTGGAGATGGTTCGGATGCCGCTCTCCCAGGTGCGGATGAGGCTGGGGAGCACGAGGAGCCAGGGGGCGCTGCTCCCCACCGCCAGCCTGGGAGTCCGCTGCCTCCTCATGGTCCGCCCGCACGAGGACCTGCTACTGCTCACCAGCCGCGGGCGCCTAATCTCGGTATGCCTGCATGATATTCCCTTTCTGATCGAGGGAGACGACTGGCCATCCGCAGGAGGCGAGTCCCGGCTGGCAGGCGGCGAACGGGTAGCGGCGGCTGTTGCGGCCGCGAGATCTCCCCGATTCTGGACGCTGGTCACCCGCCAGGGCTTTGTGGTCCAACTGCTTGGCGCCCACGTTGAAAAGCGGTCGGGCCAGGATGACCCCGTGGTCCGGAGCCAGCACTACCATGACGAACCGGTCGCCATTTTGGACGGCGATCGGGGTGACCTGTTCTTGATCACCCGTTGGGGGAAGGCGATCGGTTTTCCCCAGCGTGCCATTGCTGGCCAAGGCTGCTCTGGCCTGACGGTAGAGCCGGACGACGGAGTTGTGGCTGCATTGCCCCTGCCTGCCGACGCAGAGGTGCTGGCGATCACCGCGGGCGGATATGTTATGCGGCGCGATTCGGCCGGTTTCAGGGGACGGCACAAGCCGGGCGGGCAGGGCAGGTCGTTCATTCAGGCATATGATGTCCTGGCGGCGGTTCCCTATGCCGCTCGAGGAAAGCTACTGTTCCTGACCTACTCGGGCAAATTCATTGCCGTCGCGTCCGCCGGAGTTCCGTTGCAGGGGCGGTTGGGCAAGGGAACGCAACTGTGTGATCTGAGCGGCGATCCGGCCGTGGCGGTCACCTTTGTTCCGGGTGCGTTGCTGTAAAGAGCCGTGCGCATCGGCATTGACTTTGGCACCACGAACTCGGGGGCGGCTATCTTTGACGGCCGGCGCGTAACACTCTTTCCTCTTGACCCGGCCGGCACGCCCCCCACTGTTATTCGCTCGGCCCTCTATGTCACGCGCGATCATCAGGTTCTGATTGGCCGGGAAGCGACCGATACCTATTACCGGCAGAACTCTGGGCGACCCAGAAGGCTGGTGCGCCAATACGTCGGCCAACTCGAGCAGATCTACTCCGACGGACTGGAGGTTGTGGAAGACATCTTTGCCCACATTGATGAGTTAAGTCCTGGCCGGTTGCTCCGCTCCCTCAAGAGCGAGCTGGCGAGCGAGTATGAAGGTACGGTCATCTTTGGGCGAACCTATGAACTGGAAGAGCTGATCGCCATCTATCTGCGGGAGATCCGCCGGCGGGTCGAGGCAGAGACAGGACAAAGGGTCGACGGTGTGGTGCTGGGCCGGCCGGTGCACTTTGCCGGAACTGGCGTTGTGCAGAGTGGGGGCAACGAGCGAGCGAGGGAGCGGCTGCGCAATGCGGCCGAACGTGCCGGCTTTCCTGAGGTCGCGTTTGAGCTCGAACCGGTGGCGGCGGCGCTGCATTACGAGTTGACGGTCACTGATCCGCAGAACATTGTGGTCTTTGATTTTGGCGGCGGCACGCTCGACGTGACGGTGATGCGGGTTGGCAGGAAAGAGGAGCGGCGTCTCTTTGCCACCGGTGGCGTGGGGATTGCCGGTGAGGTCTTTGACCGGCGGATTGTGGAGGGGGTGGTGCTGGACCATTTCGGGCGCGGCTCTACGTGGGGGGACGACGCGATTCCCCTGCCCAGCCGGTACACGGAGGCTCTCCTCAACTGGCAGACGATACTGGAACTGAACCGGCCGGACACGCTTCACTTCCTCCGATCGGTGCAGACGAGTAGCAGCCACCCGGCCCGGATCCTTGCGCTCGAATCGCTGGTGGTCAACGACGAAGGTATGCGCCTGTTTGACGACGTGGAGCGAGCCAAGATCGCCCTCTCCGCGGTTCGCTTTGCGCTCATTCGGTTGACCGGTGAAGAGATCGATCTCTGGCAGCCGCTTACCCGTTCTCAATTCCAGGGGCTGATCAGCGAGGAGATGCGCCGCATCAAGGCCTGTCTCCTGGAGACGTTGGATCGTTCCGGCCTGGGTGCAGGCGATATCGATGCTGTCGTTCGCACCGGTGGTTCGGCGCAGATTCCTGCCTTTATCGAGATGCTGGGGAGCATCTTTGGCCCGGAGAAGGTGGTGCTCTCTGATGTGTTCAGTGGGGTCACGGCCGGGCTGGCCATCCGCGCGAATGACGGCGGCCTTGAGCCGTAGGGAATCGCAGAGTCACCCGGCGGCGCGACCTGTTTCCGCACTCAAGCAACTCCTTGCACGGCCGACGGGCGATGGTTGCTCTTGCTCCGCTTCCTCGGGTTTGGTGAGAGGGGGGGCACCTGCAAAGTTGGCGGGTTGATGATGGCTAGGGATGGGTCGCTACCCACAAGTACTTGTTCAAGAACAACCTGGCATTCTTGTGGGCGTTCAACACCTGATTCACCATTCAAAACGGAAGGTTGTCTCTTAACAAGTGCAAGGTCTCGTCACGGCAAAGATGCACTGCTGCCGGTTGCGCCAACATTCTGAGGTGTGGTGCAGCGTGGTTGGATCAGGAATCCATCATCACGTGAATGGGGATTCCCATTCATGGTGGCATTGTTGGCAAATGCAATCATGTTAACATATCAAGCCGATGTTCAGACAAGAGTTCGGACAATCGTGATATTCTGCCTACTAGCCGCCCTAAAAAAGGCAAGGGG
>WSZX01000180.1 GCA_013139935.1 Ardenticatenales bacterium | reverse complement strand
GGCTGGTAAAGACGCTAGAGGATATCCAGAGTGCCCTGGGGGAGCGTCCGCTGGCAGTGGCGCGGGAACTGACCAAGCTGCACGAGCAAGTGCTCCGCGGGACGCCGGCCGAATTGCTGCGCCATTTTCGGCGGCAGGGTGTCAAAGGAGAGATCACACTGGTGGTTGGGGGAGCCACCGACCAGGAATCCCGTCTCTGGGGTGAGAACGAGGTGTCAACAGCAGTGGCGGAGCGATTAGCGGCCGGAGAAGGCCCCGCTGCTGCAGCCAAGGCGATAGCAGAGCTCTCCGGCCACCCGCGAAGGGCCGTGTATCAGTTGGCAGTCAAACACCAGGACCGAGGGCGCTCTAATCGCACCCCGTCGGAACCGGGATGTGCTGGGTAATCATGGAGACCTGTCCGTCACCAGAACGGACAACGATGTCGCCGGTAAAATCAGCCTGGCAACCATAGACGAACTCAAAACTGCTCGTATAGTAAACGCGGTCAAGGACCTGATAAGTATACTGACCATCTCCGCCCTGAGCCTGGATGTCAAACCCAATGATCCACTCGCCGCCCTCCCCAACAGGCCAGGTGCTCCACGACGCCTCAAACGTGAGGGGAGCATAGCCCTCGGGGGGCGGCGCCGCGCTCACAGTCCAGTCCGTGTCCTCCGAAAGGTCCACCTCGTACTCTACAGACACCACGACGTCGCCACAGTCCTTCGCCTGCAGATCGTCTGACTTGCCGGCCGGGACGTAGAAAGAGTAGGAGGTGCCGGCCGGGATCGTGTCGGCCAACAACCAGTCGTCGCCCCAGCTAGAATCGGTGCTCTCTGATATCCGGACATAGCAGATGTGCTGGCCCGAGTTGTTTATCAGGGTCAGCGTCACATAGTCATCTTCGGCGTCGTCCAGATAGAGCGTCCACTCCATATCGCCCGAAATGAAAAGATCGTACCTCTCCGCCACAACATTGTCATCCGGATCGAGCGCCTTCAGGTCATAGGTTCCCTCTGGCACGCTGAACTCCATGGACTCGCCGGCAAGAAGCACCGAGTCGCCCAGCCAATCATCGCCCCAGCTATCGCTGGTGCTCGGCGAGATGTAGACATACCAGATGGACCCGGTAGTAGCGTTGTGCACTGTCAGGGTAGCGTCTTCGGCGTCTTCCGGAAGGATCGTCCACTCCATGTTGCCCGAAATGAAAACATCGTAACTCTCTGCTACGACATTGTCATCCGGATCGAGCGCCTTCAGATCATAGGTTCCCTCTGGCACGCTAAACGTCATGGACTCGGCGGCGACAAGCACCGAGTCGCCCAGCCAATCATCGCCCCAGCTTTCGCTGCTGCTGGGCGAGATGTAGATATACCAGATGGACTGGTTGGTAGAGTTTAGCACTGTAAGGGAAGCGGTCGCCACGCCTTCGTCGTCAGGCTGCCACCAGTCCCCCGCATCCGGCAGGTCCCCTACCACGACAAAAGTGTCAAGAATGCGATCGGTCGCGTCAAGGTCCGCATCGGTCACCGCCTGCATCGCCAACACCGTAGCGAAGGATCGATCCGCCGGCATGGCAACCAGGACGATCATCACCGTGTCGCCTCCGCCGCAGCCGCTGTAAAAGTCGTAGAAACCGTCATAGAGCGCATCTTCATAATCAAAGCGCCCTTCGTACCAGCAATCATCGCTGAAATCAAAAAAGTCCAGGAGTTCGGCCGAATCCCCTGCTTGCGCCAACCCCTCAGCCGCCAGGAAGATAACCCCGGGCGTCGAGTAGGATTCATGGAAATCGTCCAGATCACTGGAGGCAACGATACCTACTCCGACGGTCTGCCCGCCATCCTCCCATACGCTCCCGTCAATGTCGCTCCACTCGACGGGCACCTGCATCACGATGGCTCCCGTGTCATCAGTGACCTCGACGTATTCAGCGTAGGAGGTAGCAGGGCCGGCCTCGTCCCCGCCCACCTCTTCTCTGAGTTCCTGCGCAAATGAGAAGGAATGCGTCAATTCATCACCATTGAGGTATCCTTCCAACACCTCCTCGGTGTCATAGCGCAGCACCTCAATCCTGAGCATGTCGTCGGCATGATGGCTGCGCAGGATGTCGCAATAACTGGACATCGTCCCATCCGTTGCCAGGACAAGCCCCTCAATCATGGTAATGATATCACCGCCCACGATACCGGCCCGGTCGGCCGGAGAGCCCGACTCGACCGATGAGACCCAGATGCCCGAAAGCCCTTCCTCGTTCACGGCAGTACCGTTGACGCCAATTGAGGTCACGTCGTGCCCTGCCTGCAACTGCTCAATGATTCCCTTAGCCTCGTCACGGGCAATGGCATAGTACTGGTTATAGCCAGGCGAGCTGGAGTAGTTCAGTCCTACAACTCTGCCGTCGACAGTGACCAGCGGCCCTCCAGAGCTGCCTGGATTGATCGTCGCATCGTGCTCAATGACCGCATCGACCGAAGCCCAGTCCGATTCTCCATCCGCACTCTCCTTGGAGACAATGCCCCGCGTGAGGGTGTACTCTGGATCACCGAGCGGATAGCCGGCCGCATAGACATCCAGCCCGGCCCTTATCTCACCTTCATACCACTCTAGGAATGGGTACTCATCGCCCTCAATATCAATGACAGCCAGATCAGAGCATTCGGACACACCAAGAACTCTGGCATTACGTGGGGTGCTCTCACCGCCAACCCAGACCCTGAGCAGGGCTGCTCCGGTGACGACGTGGTTGTTGGTGACAGCGATACCGGACTCGTCAATGATGAAACCTGACCCGTGGCCGGCCACGTTCAACTGCAGGCCGACCTGCGGATCCACAAAGCTGCCCTCCGCTACGATTTGGATAGTGGCGCTCCTGACATCCTCGAGAGAGGATACCGCCACACTCTCAGGAAGCGGCGTGGCGGTGGGGACGGCGGTCGGGGGCGGCAGAGGAGATGGGGACGGGGACGGAGGTGGCGTGGCGGTAGGGTCTGGGGGTGGAGCGGTAGCCGTAGGCTCTGTCTGCCCGCCAACATTACAGGCCAGACTGGCGAGGAGAAGCATGACTAGAAAAACACTGATCCAACACAGGGGTCGCCTTTCCATTGCTCCTCCTACTCTCAGAACAAACTGAGGACGTGACACTGACCGCTCGGCGAAATAACAGACCTCAACTCTGCGGGCGCGACCCTGGCGAAACAAACGCTTTCAGTCAAGGGGCCATGCCGAACTTGACCTTGCCGGTGCTGCAATCACAGACGAAACTCTGGGGAGTACGGGTCGTTTTGCGATCCACACCTCCCCGGTTTCCCTTTCGTGGCCGTCCGGATCGGGCCGAACTCGGTGAACCTCGGGCCAAGAACCG
>WSZX01000285.1 GCA_013139935.1 Ardenticatenales bacterium | reverse complement strand
ATCTGGCTGCGGGCGCTTCGGCTCAACAGAGCCATATAGGCCCCGCGCACGGCCGTGTTTCCCAGGAAATGGAACTTGTCCCAATCGGCATCCGGCAGCAGGCCGATCTGGATCGCCTTCTCCACGTCAATGTACTTGCCAAAGTTGCCGCCGATCAGGATTTCCGAGACATCGGCCAGATCAACTCCCACCGAGGTGGCCAAGACATCAAAGCCGGCGTAGATTGCCGCCTTGGCCCGCAACAGATTGTCAATGTCCGATTTGGTAAGAACAATGTCACCCACACCAGCGGCCGTTTCATCCGCCCACACTACCACATACTCGGGACCGGATTCTCCCATACGTACCCGTGGCGTCTCTATATCCGCATTGACGTTGCCCGCCTTGTCAATCACACCCGTGATGAACAGCTCGGCCAGCAGGTTGATCAGCGCAGAGCCGCACATGCCTTGCGGCGGGACATTTCCAATCACCCGGTAGGAAGGTTTTAGATCGTTCTTGTCGATCCAGACTTCTTCGATCGCGCCCCGAGTTGCCCGCATCCCATGGAGGACGCCGGCCCCCTCAAAGGCGGGTCCCGCGGAACAAGCACAGGTCCTGAGCCAATCGGCCGTCCCCAGGACCATCTCACCATTGGTCCCCACGTCCAGAAACAGGGTCAGGTCGGTAGCATCAATCATACGCGAACTAAGAACGCCGGCTGTGATATCGGCGCCGACATAGCTGGCGATGCCAGGCAAGCAATCCACGGTTCCGGCCGGGTTTATCGTCAGGCCCAGTTGCTCGGCGGTGAGGATGGGCGGCTGATTCACAGCCGTGATATAGGGGTCCAGACGGATGGTACTGCCATCGAGCCCCAGCAGAAGGTGTATCATGGTACTATTGCCAACCACCACCGCCTTGTCAATGTCTACCTCAGCAATATGCGCCTCGCTGGCCACCGCTCGAACCAGTCGATTGATGGTATCCACCACCAACTGCTGCATTTCCAGCCTGTTGGCGTCCGGATTGCCCGCCTTGGACTTTGTGGAATAGATGATGCGAGAGATGACATCCTCACCGCGCGCGATCTGTCCGTTATAGTCGGCCGCCTGGGCGCGCACCGCCCCGCTGACCAGATCCACGAGGTAGACTGAGACGGTGGTAGTGCCAATGTCAATCGCCACGCCCCACAACATGCTCTCGGAAAAGCCAGGCCGCAGGTTCACCAGCCGGGCTGGACACTCGGGCCGGTCCCAGGCTCCTGTCTCAACCACTGCCGTCACCCGCCAGTCCGCCTGCCGCAGGATCCCACCCAGCCGCCTGAGGATGGGCATTGAGATGGCCAACGCCTCACAATCCAGCTTGGGAAGCAGTGCTCGTCTCAGCCGCGACCAATCGTCCGTTTGATCCGCCATTGAGGGTGGTTCCATCTCCACGTGAATCGCCTGGAGCGGCTGGTCTACGGCCGGGAAATAGGGAAACGGCAGCTCAACCTTGCCGGCCGTCTTGTCGGTCGCCAGTTTGCGGCGCGCCTTTTCCTGCGGCGGGATGGTGATGACCGCATCCCCCTGGACAACCGTTTGACAGGCCAGCGCATAACCGGCCGCCAGGTCCTCGGCCGTCAGGCGCAGCGTACTCCTTCGCCGCACTGAGCCCGATTCGACCTTGACGACACACCTCCCACACCGTCCTTGACCGCCACACGGCTGGCTGATTTCAAGCGCCGCCTGTTCCGCGGCGTCAATCAGGGAGGTACCCGCACGGACCGTGACGGTTCTCCCAGCGGGTTGAAAGGTGACGGCATGTGCCATGGTTACTCTATGGTTGTCCGAGACAACGGGCTTTCAGAGCGCCCCAGTCGTCTAGCGGTCCAAATCCATCAGAAAACGGTGCATATCGTTGGCGGCCGATTTGCCAGCGCCCATGGCGCTGATGACAGTTGCCGCGCCGGTGACGACGTCACCGCCAGCCCACACTCGGTCCTTGGTGGTCAGGCCGGTGGTTTGGTCAACGACCTTGACTGTCCCCCACCTTGTCCTCTCCAGTTCATCAGCATTGCGGAACACCAGCGGGTTGGGACTGGTTCCCAACGCCACCACGACCATGTCCACTTCCATGTCGAATTCGGAGCCTTCAATCGGGATCGGGCGGCGGCGGCCGCTGTCATCGGGTTCGCCCAGCTCCATACGGATACAGCGCATACCATAGAGATTCCCGTTCTCGTCCCCGTACAGCTCCACCGGGTTGGTCAGAAAGTCAAAGATGACCCCTTCCTCCCCAGCATGATGCACCTCCTCCGCACGAGCGGGCACTTCGGCCGGCGAACGGCGGTACACAATGTGAACTGCAGGCGGCTCACCACCGGTCCGCTCGGCCCAAAGATGACCCAGCCGCAGCGCCGAACGGGCCGAGTCCATCGCGACGTTTCCAGCGCCAATCACGGCCACCTTGCGTCCCACCTTGACCGGCGTGTCGTACTCGGGGAACATGTATCCCTTCATGAGGTTGACGCGGGTCAGAAACTCATTGGCCGACATCACACCGTTATAGTTCACACCAGGCACGCGCAGAAAAGAGGGCAACCCTGCGCCGCTGCCGATAAAGACAGCATCATAGCCTTTCTCGTCCAGCAATTCGTCAATCGTGTACAGCTTGCGTATCACGGCATCGGG
>WSZX01000021.1 GCA_013139935.1 Ardenticatenales bacterium | reverse complement strand
CCGGATCACCAACTCGGCCACAGAGGGATCGTGGAGCGGGCCGGGATACATCGTCGAGATGCCAAGTGGAGTCGTCTCGGGCTGCCTGTCCAGGTAGGAGGCGACCTCAACCACGTGCGCGTGATAGGCCACACGAGTGTCCCGGTGAGTGCCCCAGAGCCGAAAGTAGTCATGCACTGTGCCAGAGGCCAGCCACAACAACCCCGCAACCACCAAGCCAACGAATCCGGCGCGCGCCCACCGCCCCAGACCGGCCCACAGTGACCGGCCAAGGGCAGACACGGGGAGGGCAACGAGCACGAATACGGCCGGCTGTGCTGCGATTGCCCGCAAGGAACTGCTCTCCAGCCCCGTCACCAGCGCCGGAGCCATACCGATTACCAGCCAGAGCAGCAGCAGTGCTGGCGCCGACCGGCGCTCACGCAGGACCTTCATCAAAGCATAACCCAGACCCGCGCAAAACAGAACTGCCAGCACCGGTGGCAGCAGGGGTCGGCCGGCGATGTTATACATCCACTGAGTATCTCCCTGATGGCTGAGGAGCAGCACAGTTTCCCCGAGGCGAGCCCAGAGCGGACCAGGATCACCGACCTGCAGGGCGCGAATGGGCTCCGCCAGTTCATCCACCCGCACCTCCAGTTCAGGATGGGTTGCCAGGTATCGTACCAACGGCACAGCAATCAGAGCCATCGCCAGGAGCATCAGGCCAAACCCGAGCCTGATCCTGCGCCAGAGCGGACGATCGGTGAGGGCCAGGCAGAGACCAGACAGTGTGGGAACCAGCCAGAAAACGCGGCTGGGCGGGTAGGTGTAAAGGGCCAACCCCAGCAGCAGGCCGGCAATGACGAAATGCCGCTTCCGGCTGCGCCCCGCTCGCGGATAGACCGCTCGCCAATACATGATGACCGCCGCCGTCGCCATCACCGGCGCCGCGCTGGAGCGCAGCACTTGGCGGCTGGTGGAGAGCGGCCAGAAAGAGAATGCCACCAGGGCAGCCGCCAGGGCAGCCGTCGGCCAGTCAAAAGCGATCGCAACCCAGGCATAGAGCAGCACCACCAGAGCCGTCCCCCACAACGCGGAGGCCAATCGTCCGGTGGAGACCGTCATCCCCAGCAGACCCACCAGGGGAGCCGAAGCATAGTCGTAGAGCGGTTCCCGGCCGTAGGCAGTGGTCAGATAGATGGGACGATACCCATCCCAGATCCTTTGTGCATCGTGAAGATGAGCTGCCTCATCGTGGGTCGCCCCGGGGGGAAACTCGTCAAGCGCCCAGACCCGGAGAGCAAAGGCGACCAGGGTAATGAGCACCAGGATGATCAGATGGCGGACTCTGTTACTCATCGGTGGTCAGAACCTCGACTTGAAGCTGCAGGTAATCCCCAGCCGGTTCACCCTCGATGGCGATGGGAAGGCGCGGCACTGCGGGATCCGGCTCGTGGCCGGCCAACACAGCATCCACCCTATCAGGCACAGTATAGACGCCCACAATCACACGGTGGCTCCCGCCGGCCATGTCGCCGGGCAAAGCCAAATGAAAGAGCTGCGCGAACCGGTCTCCGACCTGCCAGTTCCAACTGGGGACATCCAGCCGGTCCTGCTGAACGATGACCCCTGCCTCGGAGTCGAGCAGTTGGGCGAACATTACAGCATCGCGATCAGACGGGAGTTGACCCGTAATCTGCCATAGGGTGATCAGGTCGAGATTCTCGCCTGCCCGAGCCTGGTCAGGGTCCAGCTCGGCCTGAAGCAGCAGCAACTGATCACCCACGCTGGCAACCGGTTGATCAGGGAGGGCTGGGGAACCATTCCAACGGAAGACATCAAACCCGGGACTGAAATCGTCCGGCCGGAGGGTCACAGGATAAACCGACGTCAGGTCAGGCGTGAGGAATGCCTGGAGTAACGGGTCCATCGGATCTGCGGGCGAAACGATATAGGTGACGCTGTCCGCGGCCGGCAGCACCAACCCCCCGCGACCATCAAACCAGCGCAATCGGTCGTCAACTCCTCCCAACACTGCCTCCACGACGCGAGGGTCGTGATACTGGCCCGGGAAAAGGGCGGAAATGGCGATTACATCATCGGGACAGCGACGAACCGCATCGGCGATGGCAACCAGGTCAACGTGGTAGTGTACCCGCACGTCACGATCCTCCGCCCACCGCATATAGTCGCGAAAGGTCATGGCGGCGACCAGGGCAAAAAGGGCAACCGCGGCGGGTACCAGAGCCCGAGAGATATTACTGCACAACAGCGCTGCACCCGGTCGCTGGCTCTTGCGGCAGCGACCCCGGACATACCGGCCGGCGGCAACCAGGCTCAACGCGGGAAAGAGGTACAGAACCGGCTGCGCGGCGATGGCACGCAGATTGGCCGCTTCGATGCCGGTAGCAAGGGCAGGGGCAAGACCGGCCGCGAGCCAGAAAAGGGCGAACGCATGAGCCGGCCGCCGCCAACGCCAGAGGGCCAGCAACAGACCAGAATAGAAAAGGATGCTCATCACCGGCCCCAGCAACGGTTTACCGGGCAGATTGTAGGGGAGAAAGGTGTCTCCGCGAAAGGAGAGCATCTGAATCGTTTCTCCGGCTCGGCTGAGTATGAGGCTGGGGTCACCGTCCTCCAGAGCTCGCAACGGCCGGTCGAGCTGGCCAACCCGTATCTCGGCCGAAGGATGCGCTCTCAAGTACAGAAAGAGCGGTGCGCTGACGAGAGCCGCCACCGCCAGGACCAGCAACATCCCTCTCCAGGCTCGCCGCCACACATCTCGCCGAACGACCAGCAGGTAGAGAAAGAAAGCCAGCAAAACAGCCGGCATCAAACGGGCAGCCAGGTAGGTGTAGAGGCTGAGGCCAAGGGCGAGACCCGAGAGAAGGTACTGAGCGACAGGGTGGCGCAAGGGTCCCGCATGGCGGGCCTTTTCTTGCTCCCTCGCCCATCGGCCTATGGCGCACCACAGGAAACCAGCCGATGCAGCGAACACCACCGGCAGGGCGATCGCCCGCAGCCCCAGGCGGCTGGTGGTCACGGGCCAGAAACCAACAGCGAGGCCGGCCGCCGTCAAAAGGGCGACCTCCGTATCAAAGGCACGCCGGACCCAGGAATAGGTGGCTGCCACCAGTAGCAGGCCCCAGGTCGCGCTCGTCAGCCGCATCACCCACGGCGACCGACCCAGAACCGCCATCAACGCGGCGACACTGTAAGGGTAAAGCGGCTCTTTTCCCTGTGCGACCGGGAAGAAGATGGGACGCACGCCATCCAGAACGGCCGCGGCATCGTGCACGTTGTTGGCTTCATCGTGGGTCAGGCCAGGGGGCACGCTATCGAGCTGCCAGAGACGAAGTAAAGCGGCCGCCAGAAGAATGAGTAACAGCCACAGCCATTCGGATCGCCAGGCGTGCTCCCTCATCCGTGATTCATCCTGTTTCAATCACCCAGCCAGAGCCCCATCGGAGCGATGATCCAGGCAAAGCGGCCAACGCGGGGTCGCCTTTTCGAGACGAGAGCTACTGGGCGAGTCGTTGCGGCCAGCCGTCAG
>WSZX01000523.1 GCA_013139935.1 Ardenticatenales bacterium | reverse complement strand
GCTATGGCCGCCACTCCCATCGTGGTCCCAAAGTAGAGACCTTGAGCGGTCGCCCCTATTACGCCCTTGTCAGATCGGCTAGCTGGCAGCTAGCCCGAGGCTGGTGGATCGAGTCACCTTCGGCCGGACACAGGAGTTCCAGTGCGGTAGGGGCCTTGTGTCCTGCGTCATTGTAGCATTGCGAGCAGGCGGCCGCAACCAACAAATTTCTACTACGGACGCTTCGCGCAGAGAACCGGAGCTTCTCTCTTGTTCCCCCTCTGTGTGGTTCAATTTCCGCCACAGAAAACAAGAATTTGGTTGTTGAGGTACTAGTCCGCGGCTGGTGGATAGCGTTGCCTTTGACCGGCCGCCGGATCAGCCCATCGCCTTTCGGCTGATCTTGCCCGGCCCCCGTTTGTTCCACGTGCCGCTTATAGCCCTCGCCAAGCATCTGGTCGCAGGGCAGGTCTTCCCAGCGCCAAGGCAGCATCCAACGTTGCCAGCAACTGTTTCTTGTCCTCGGAGAGTGTCCCGGCCAGGGGGAGGAAATTGGAGGCATGATTGGTGCGAAAGACGCAGTGGGAGAGGCCGTTGAGGTGCAGAATGGACTGGCGAAGTTCGAGCAACATGGCTTCCGGATCCAGGAGTTGGAAAGCTCCCCCTTGCCACTCCCGATAAAGCTCGGTGCCGGGGACGAGCATCAAGGTGAGCATGGAAAAGTAGTCGGGATCCATCGCGCTGACCGCGCGGCCGGTCTCCTCGGCATGGACGGAAGAGAGTTTGGGGCCACCGATGCCCAGGATGGCAATCACCGAGGTGCGCATACCGGCCGCCTGAGCTTTCTGCACCGCCTGTATCATCTCGGCGGCCGTGGCGCCTTTGCGGACGCTATGAAGAACCTCATCACTGCCGCTCTCCAGACCCAGATAAACAATCCCCAGACCTTTTTGGCAGAGCAGGCGCAGATCGGATTCGGATTTTCCGAGCAGATCGCGGGCATTGGCATAGATCCCAACCCGCTCCAGCAGAGTCAAGCCAGCGGCCAACTCGTCAAGGATGGAGACGAGGCGCGAGGTGCTCAACACCAGGGCATTGCCATCGGCCAAAAAGACGCGACGAGTCTCAGGTCTGAGCCGCCGAGCGAGTCGAATGTCCTCCAGCACCTCGTTCACCGGCCGGGTCCGGAAGGGCTTGTCCAGGTAGGTGCCGCAAAAGGTGCACTTGTTGTGAGAGCACCCGTAGGTGACCTGCAAGATAAAGCTGTTGGCCTCGCTGGGCGGCCGGATGACGGTCCCATGATAGCGCATGAGCAGATTATATTCCGGTGCAGAGAGTTGGCAATGCCACGAGAAAATGGGAGGGCTCTATTGATGGTATCTGAAGAAGATGAACTAGAAGGATTGAGGAAACCTATCGCCGAAAGCATGCATATGCTCTGGCCCCATGTCCAATAACGCAGGGGAGGGTCAATCCTTGTCCAACAACTCGTACTCGGCCGCCTGCCAGGCCCTCATGCCGCCGTCCACTTCAAACACATGCGTATAGCCCAGCGACACCAGGGTCTCGGCCGCCGCCGTGCTCATGCTGCCGCTGCGGCAATACAGGGCGATGACCGCGTCCTGGCTCGGCAACTCGTCCAACCGGTCCGCAATCTGGTCAAAGGGGATGAAAAGATCGGTCTGCGGGAGCTCCCCGTCGTAGGGGATATGCACATTGACCAAAGTGAAGTCCTGGCTCTCCAGCATCTCTGCCAGTTGTTCTACCGTGATGCCGGTATAGCCGTCAGCGTTACTGGCGAGCGCCGCCGGGTCTATCGGGGGTGGGGTCCCTGCACAAGCCGCCACCACCAACGAGAACGCGGCGAGAGCCACGACCAATATTCCTACCCGTCGTCCAGGCATGAAATCAACCTCCTATCACCCGGCCGTCTGGTCGGGTGCGCAATGATCCGGCAGAGCCGGGGGCGGGCAAAGCTGGGCCTGCCCGCCCCCGGCCGGCCGTCTAGTCGTGACCCTCGGTCATGTCGATAAACTCGCCGTGCCAGCTGTGATACCAGACCTGCCCACTGCTCCCGTGAACGCTCAGCATCCCGTCAATGATGCCGTCATTCATAAAGTGCAGTGTGTAATATCCGTAGAAAGGATCAGGCTCTCCGGCCGTCCGGCCGGGATAGTTCGTATCCAGCCAATCTTGCGCCACATCGCGCGCCTCTTCGGGCGATAGCGTCATCTCGCCAGTCGCAAAACCACCCATCATGCCGCCGCCACCGTGCATCCCGTACTCGGCGTTCCACATCATGTTCGGCCCCGGCTCTGGCCGCACTGCGCTCGAACCCTTGTCGATGAGCAACTCCATTGCCCCGATGCCGCTCTCTTCCTCGGCGACGATGGCATAGTAGTTGAGCTCGAACTCCATTACCTCGGTTACGTGCAGACCCTCATAGCCCAGCCGGTCCACGTACGCTTCCACTGCCTCCTGCGCCTCGTGCAGCGTGGTGACCTCGCCGGCTTCCGAGTCCAGATAGGCTCCACCGCAGAACGATTCGCCACCCGCCATGCCGTGCCCCTGCCAGCCTTC
>WSZX01000286.1 GCA_013139935.1 Ardenticatenales bacterium | reverse complement strand
AACACTACTATATGACGCGCTGGACCACGGACGGTGCGCACAGTGCACCTATGCCGATTCACAGCTTGGTGATCTCTTTTGCGCAAATTGTGGAGCCGCTCTCGGCGACGGAGCCGATCCGCCCCATATACATTTGCGCTCCCTGCGGGTGTCTGGAGAGGTCGTCATCCAGCTCGAAGAGGATAGCGAGGGCGGCGTTGAGAGCTGGCTTGAAGCCGACGGCCGGCTGTACGCTGTGCTGCCCTACCCATCAACGGACCCGGAATCAACAGAGGAATCAGCCCCCTTCCAGCGCGGGGTCCGTCACATTGTCGGCTATGGCTCGGACGCCGGCCTACAGCGAGAGTTGGATGAGGATTCCCTGTTGGCATTGAGCCTGGCACCGATGTTCGAGAGTAGCTCGCGCCCGTCCCTCGGTCTGTACGCAGTCGCTGACGGCATGGGCGGGCACGAGGGAGGTGAGGTAGCCAGCAGGCTAGCGATTGGGCGGCTGGCAGACACTATTGTCAGGCGGCTCTTTCTACCCGAACTCGGCGGCGAGCCGGTCCTGCCGGAGACACCCTCGGCCATGCTCGAGGAGGCCATCCAATCGATCAACTCCCGCCTTAACCAACTGCAACAGGCCACTGGCAGCGATCTGGGTACCACACTCACTGCCGCAATGGTTCGGGACGGTATCGCCCTTGTCGCGAATGTGGGTGACAGCCGCACCTACCTGTGGCGCGACGGCGAGCTGATCCAAATCACGGTTGATCACTCCCTGGTGGCCCAACTGGTAGCGGCCGGCATGCTTGAACCACACGAGATCTATACTCATCCGGAAAAGAGCGCGATTTACCGCAGCCTGGGGCATGCCCCGGAAGTCGAGGTTGACATCTTTGAGCAACCACTGCTGCCAGGCGATCGACTCTTGCTCTGTTGTGATGGTGCCTGGGAGATGCTGCACGACCAAGGAATCGAAGAGATACTGCTCTCAGAAGCGGATCCTCAGCGCGCCTGCAATGAGATTGTCCGCCGCTCTAACCTGGCGGGAGGGGAGGACAACATCAGCGTGGTGATTGTGCAATTTGAAGAGTTGGGTAATAGGTGACCGGCAGCGAGCGCTGGAGAACCCGTCAGTCATTGCCCCAAGATGAGGAGGAATTATGCCTGGAGAAGTCAATTTAACTGTATCGCAAAACAAGAGTCACTTTCCCGTGACTGGCGCGCGCCAACTGGGTTATATCCTGATCGAAGCCAAACCGAGTCAAGCGATGGCAACCGTGCAGATGCCGCTTAACCTCAGCTTGGTGCTGGACAAGAGCGGCTCCATGGCTGGTCAGAAAATCGCCGACCTGAAAACGGCCGCCAAGTTGGCCATTGATCAGCTCACACCGGACGACTTTATCTCGCTCATCGTCTTTGACGATACCGCCTCGGTCGTCTTTCCCAGCCAGAAGGCGGTCGACAAAAAAGCACTCAAGGCGGCTGTGGATCGTATCCGCGATGGTGGAGGTACTCACATCTCTTTCGGTATGAGCAAAGGGCTGACCGAGCTGGAAAAACAACTCGAGCCTGACAGGGCCGGACGGATGATTTTGCTGACTGACGGCGAAACCTTTGGCGACGAGCAAGGCTGCCGCAACCTTGCACAACAGGCCGGAGATGCAGGGATTCCAATCAGTGCCTTTGGACTCGGGGAAGACTGGATTGAAGAACTGATGGATGACATTGCTGATGCCAGCGGCGGTTCGTCAGACTATATCGATTCGCCGAGCAAGATAGGCGGTGCTTTCAAGCGGGCAGTCCAAACCGGCCACTCGGCAGTAGTGCACAACACCATGCTCGTTCTGCGCCTTGCCAGCGGCGTCTCCCCCCGGGCCATCTGGCGAGTGACGCCCATGATCTCCCGACTGAGTGCGCAGCACCTTTCCGATCGGGATGTGCAGGCCATGCTGGGAGAACTGAGCAAAGGCGAGGGACAGAGCATACTGGTTGAGTTGCTCTTTCCGGAACGGCCGGCCGGCCGCTATCGGGTGGCGCAGGCGGAGATCAGCTACGACGTGCCCTCGGTCGGGTTAGTCGGCGAGAAGGTCAAGAGCGACATCGTGGTGGATTTCACCACGGACCCTGCCCAAGCCAGGCAATCGGACCCGCGCGTGATGAACATCGTGGAGAAGGTGACTGCGCACAAGCTGCAGACCCGTGCCTTGGACGCAGCCGCGGCCGGCGATGTTGTCGCGGCCGGCAGGCAGCTCCGCGCAGCCGCAACGCGGTTGCTGGAACTAGGCGAGTTGGACCTTGCCGAGACCGCTCGGCAAGAAGCCGACCGACTGGAGAAAGATGGCCAGATGTCAGCCAGCGGCACCAAAAAGCTGCGTTACGAGACCCGCAAGCTGACCATGAACATTGTAGATGACGAACTGGTCGAAGAGGATCAAGAATAGGAGAGAACAACATGGCTATTGTATGTCCGAATTGCAGCGCCGACCTTCCCGAGGACGCGGTCTTTTGTGACCAGTGTGGCACCAGCTTGAGTACGAACGCCCCTGGTCCCACCCCGGTCGACGAAGGCGTCTGTCCGCAGTGCGGCACGCCCACCATCCCCGGCGAGGCCTTTTGTGATAGCTGCGGCGCAACCCTTGCGGAACCCGCGATTGCCACTCCCCCGCCAGCCTCTGTAACGGATTCGACGCCAGAGCCTGCGCCAAGCGCCCCTGCCCTCCCCGATCTGATTCCGTGCCCGTCGTGCGGCGCAGATAACCTGCCTGAGAGCAGGTTCTGTTCCAACTGTGGCATCGATTCGCAGGAAGCGGCCGAAGCAGCGGCATTGATGCCGGTCGCGGAAGCGGAGATGGCTCCGCAACCGGAGGGGGAACCCGCCCCCGCGATGGAAGCCGAAGTGGTGACTGAGGCCGAATCGCCTGGTCCCACCGGTCAGCCTCGCCTGATCATCGGGGATACCGGCGCAGAGATCGTCTTGCCGACCGCAGAGGGGGACTATATCGTTGGACGGGAGGACCCGGTGAGCGGCATTTTCCCCGAGATCGACCTGAATGCCCACGAGGGCGAGCATCACGGGGTCTCCCGACGGCATGCCCAACTGACAATTCAGGCGGGCATGGTCTTTGTGGAGGATCTTGACAGCACCAACTTTACCTTTGTGAATCGGAAAAAGCTTGCTCCCCGCGCCCCCACCGCTCTATCCAACGGGGATGAGATCCGGTTGGGAAGGTTGATAATGACTTTCCTGGAGTAGTCGAGGGGCACAACTGGCTGCATCTCGCCCATCAATAGACATGTATTGCCCCGATTGCGGCTGCCTCAACCGGCCGGACGCACGGTTTTGTGCTGTCTGTCAAACTCCGCTGGGCGTATCCGCGGCCCCCTGGCATGGGCCGCTGCAACCGGATCAGTTGATGGATGGCGGGCGCTATCGCATCATCCGGCCGCTGGGCAAAGGGGGAATGGGGGCAGTCTACCTGGCGGAGAACCTGCAGGCATTCGGTCGAGAGGTGGTGATCAAGGAGATGCTTGATTACTTTGATCCCACCGACCCAGGCCAGGCGGAGCGCGCCCGCCGTCGGTTTGAGGCCGAGGCACGCATGCTGGCGGCTCTGAAGCATCCGGCGGTGCCAGACATCTATGGCTATTTTACTCAGGGCGGCCGCAATTACCTGGTCATGGAGTTCATCGTCGGGGAGAACCTGGAGACCGGCGTCACGCATCGTGATCGTGACGGACGGCTGATTCCGGCCCTCCCCTACCGCGAGAAGCAGGCACTCCATTATGGAGTTCAGATCTGTGACCTGCTTGACTATTTGGCCGGCCGCAAGGATCCGGATACCGGTGAACCGCGGCCCGTGATCCACCGTGACATCAAGCCAGCCAACATCCTCCGTGACCCGGATACCGACCGGGTCTGGCTCGTGGATTTCGGCACGGCCAAGGCTCGCATTGCGAAACGAGGTGGTTCTCCGGCTGTGCCGACTGGCCAGCCATCATCTGATAGTGAGAGCGTCTATGGCACAGTCGGCTATGCACCCCCGGAACAGTATCTGGGGGAATCCGAACCTCGCTCGGATGTATATGCGCTGGCTGCCACGCTCTACCACTTGCTCACCAATGATGATCCCCGCGATCACCCATTTCAGTTCGATCGACTCGACGGGCTGCCACTGAAGGTGCGGCTCGCGCTGCGCAATGCCTTGGTCCAAGATGTCCCATTGCGCAGCACCGCCGCCGAGTTCAAGGTAGGTCTGACCAGCGCGTTGCCGGATCGACCCAAGCCCGAAACCCAGCCGCTGGTCTTTCCCGAGGGCAACACGGCAAGAAAGCTGGGTGATGTTCCGGGATTGGCTCGGCGATACTGGGATTATACCCGCGATGTTCTCTACTCTGGCGACCTGGAGCATTGGCTGCGCCGCTCGCTCCACAACCCGGTGGTGGCCGACACCGCCAAGCGAGTGACCACAGCGAGCCTGGACCAAGACGCGGGGCTCGACAGCTTCTTGCGTGAGCTGGACCCGAACTTTCCTTCAGGCCGGCTAAAACTGGCGCACACATCCATTGACATGGGCACGGTCACCACCAGTCGCGGAGCCACCGCGTCCGTTACCCTGAGCAACGACGGCCGGGGATACAGCCACGGGAGCGTGAGCAGTTCGGCCGGTTGGCTGCGGGAGGCAGATGGCTGCTTTGGTGTAAAGCCAAACGGGAAGACCCAACTAGAGATCGAAGCTGATACATCGCGATTGGCGCCGGGCAAAGAGTACGGGGAATCGCTCACGATCACACCTGCGGATGGGAGCAAGCCACTCCGGCTGGAGGTGAGGCTGGCAGTTGCCGTGCCACACGTCAGCTTTAGCCCCGAGCGA
>WSZX01000165.1 GCA_013139935.1 Ardenticatenales bacterium | reverse complement strand
CAATGGTCACATCGGCCGCAAAATCCTGCTCCACGATCGTGCCCTGGTTCGCAATGATGGCGCGACGGAGACGCTCAAACAGCGAATAGGGCGCTACCATCATGACCGTGTGCGCCGATATCTTGACCGCGCGCGGCAATACGGCCAACACCTCACGAGTGGCATCGCCGTAGGCCCGCACCAGGCCACCGGTGCCCAGCTTGGTGCCGCCAAAGTAACGCGTCACCACGACCGCCACGTCCCCCAGGCCGCTGCCCAGCAAAACAGCCAAGGTCGGGCGGCCGGCCGTGCCCGATGGCTCGCGATCATCTGTGCAATGGGCTATCACGGCGGGCTCGTGACCGATCAGGTAGGCGGGGACATGGTGCACTGCGTCCGGAAACTCGCTCTTGATGCGCGCGATAAAGGCTCTTGCCTCATCCACGCTGAACACGGGGGCAGCGGCAGCGATAAAGCGCGAATTGGCTACCCTGATTTCGGCCCGTGCCTCCCGGGCGGGGACCTGGCGGCTGCCCATTCTATTGGGTCGGGATACGGAGCTGCTGCCCCACCTCGATGGCACTGCCCGTCAGGCCATTCGCTGCCATGATTTCCTGCACACTCGTGCCATATAACCGCCCGATCGAATAGAGAGTCTCGCCATCACCGACGACATGGACCGTATACCCTGAAACAGCAGTGGGGGCAGGGCCACTCACCTCCTGCAAACCGGCGGCGGCTTCGACCCCATTGGGATAGAGGACCAGAGCACGGGTGAATTCTCCTGTTGCTTCAGCAAGCTTTCCTTCCGCAGCAAGTCTGTAGCCATAGTTGACGTGAGCGGCGTATAGCTTCCCAGTCAGCTCAGCGTCGCCAGGCCGGGCCACACGCAGCTGCTCGATCACGAGGATTACTGCCGGCCAGTCTTCGGCCGCCCACAGTTCATGCAGTTGCGCTTCCAACTCCCCTTCCACGCTCCCTGTTGGGAGTGCCACAGCCATCGGCACGGCAGTAGCATAGGGTGAGGTGTAGAGCACCGCATCCATCGTGAGGACGCTTTGCCCCTCTTCTTTCGCTATCTTGATGTTGTCGATAATCAAGAATTTGTTTGCCGCCTCTTTGATCAGCGACATGAAGCGCAGCAGCCCCTGGACCGGGCCCGCAACTCGGAGTTGAAACTTTCTGACATCGTAGGTCAGCTTTTCTTCCTGCTCTTGCTCCACCGCCTGCATGTCAGCGATCCCCACCCCGCTTTCGCTTGCATACCCATAGAGCCTGTTCAGCACGTCGGCCGCTTCTGCCTCGGCGAAAAAGAGAGAGGCTGCTTCACTCAATGCAGCCTCAGCGGTAGCTAGCTTCTCCCTCAACTCGCCGGGAGCATCCCCCTGAGATAGCTGGGCGTCAAGCACGGCCTGTTGTGCCGTCGCGAGCCGGGAGGACAGCTGGTGCCTGACTTTCAGCTTGGGTAGAATCGAGACAGCAATGAAAATCAGATAGCAACCTATGACCACAACGATAACTGCTATCGCCAGCAAGGACATCAGACGCTCGCCTGTCGGTAGGTTGTCCCGCAAATCGCGCAGGTTGTTCACGGCTGTGCCTTGATCTCCAGTATGATCACAAACTCAACCGCCTCCAGGCTGAGTGCAGACCTCTCATATCGGGAGATTGGCAGGGCCAGCGTGCGCCGCACACCCCACTCTCGGTCTGCCAACGCCACCCCGACGCGGAGCGGATCGGCATGGAAACGCCGAGCGACCAGCATGGCGGCGCCGGGGGCCCTGGCAGTAGCCAGCTCGATCTCCAGATTCACCTGGATCGTCTGTGGGGTGTTCTGCGTACACGGAGTGGTGCTGGCAACCACGATGCTGGTCTGGTAGCTGCCGGCCGTCAAGCTGGATATGTCAACCGACAGGCTCATTTCGGATGGAGTAGTACCCGACGATGTGTCCAGGCTGAGCCAGGAAGCACCAGACTCGGCAGTCCAGGTCAACGTGGCACTCCCAGTGCTGGCGATCTGGACATCTTGGGCGGCTGGGTTGCCGGCCCCCTGTGAGACCGGGCCAAAAGAGACCGTCAGCGGTTCGATCTCCAGGATCGGCGCTTCGCTGACGGTGAGGCGATAGGTCCGGTTGGGACCATAGTGCTGCTGGACATTTGAAACCGTCACCAGTGCGGTATCGGTGACAACCTGAGGAGCCTGAAAGCAGACCGCGGAACCAAAGCTGCTCGTCCCTGGCACAGCATAGTCGTCGTTCTCCCACTTGTGATTGTCCAGCACAACCTCAAGGTACGTATCCACTCCCAGGGCGAGATCAGAGGTGCAGACCCGATAGTCGCGTCCGGCCCTGGCAACAAACACGACCCTGTCAACGTCCCCACCAGGGTATAGGTTGTGCAATTGTGTCTCCCCGACCGCAATCAACGGTGGATCAGGGTCATCCGGTTCGAACTCGTCGCGCAGGTCTGGCGTCGCGGTGGGTGCCGGCGTAGAGGTGGCTTCGGGCACCACCTCTTCGACGATAAGCTGGTACCATTTGTCGCTTCCATACGCCCCCCGATTCGTGACCCGCACAAGAGCTTCGACATCATATCCGGTCGTCACCTGGAACTCTATGAGAGAGCTCAAGGTCCCGGACTCTGCATCGTCGTTCGTGTGGGTCATCCCTTCCAAGCCCACCGAAAGAAAGGTGTCCACTCCAGGCGAGAGGTCGGTCGTGTAGACTCGATAGAAACGCCCGGCTTTGGCCAGGAATGTGACCATGTCCACATCAAAGATCGGAAAAAAGTTGTGCGACTGAGGCTCGCCGAAATAGATGTCCCTGGCCTCAAAATCATCCACCTCGTGGACATCGCGAAGATCTGGCGTTGCAGTAGGTACCGGGGTCGGAGTAAGAGTGGGGGTGGGTTCCAGGGTCGCCGTGGGCGTCACTGGTTCCACCGTCGGCATCACATCCACGCTGGTGGCGGTCACAAATGGGGTAGAGACCGCCTTGATAGACTGGACGACGACACTGGAGAAGAGACCAGATGCATCGAGGGCTCGAGCATAGGCCACCACGGCCGAGTCATCGGCGGCCCGTCCCTGCAGTCCGATTCGCCGGTTCTCTTGCACGAGGGACGCCAGCGTCAGTTGATCTGGATGATAATCGCCGATAGCGGCCATGATCGCCTGCCAATCGGTGCGACCTCCCATTATGATCGGCCGAACCGCTGCCAGTTGGTCAAGCGTCCCCTGGACCTCGGATAGAGCCCCTCTCAGCTCCGCCACCTCTGGGACCGACGTCGGTTCCAACAGAAATGCATACTGCGCCGTCAGGATGTCAGCTTCCAGACGCCCAATATCGCGGGCAACCGTGGATGCCACGAGAGAAAGCGGAATGATAAAGATCGCCATGCCAATGGCAACCAGCCACAGGATGACCGCCCGGCTGGGGCCTCCCGGCCCGGCTGGGGCCGGTCCGCCAAAACTGAGCAACTTGGATAATCCCATTTCAGGTCACACCAGCACCGGACTAAACTGGACTGCGCACGTCTTGCGCGTCAGACTCGACGCGGTCTCGGCCGCGAATCGCGCCAGGTCCGGCTGGCCCGGACTAGCCCGGACTAGAAAGAGAGAGCTGCACCTTTCGTGCCAGAGACATGTCACCGCACACAGTGGATCCCCAAACAGTGCCGCGCGAAACGTTATGTATGCTTGCAGTATCGTACCACGAAGCATGTCTTCCCGCAAACGGCACCAACCAAAGGTTACTGTCGAGGATTTCCATAGAAATGAAAAGAGAGAGCTCAATCGCCGTGGATATATCGATACCACTCCCGAGCCCTAAGTTTTTGGCGATCGGGTCCATGAAAGATCGACGTGTGGGCCTGCAGCCAATTGCTCCTGTCCAGTTTAGGTCGGTTCCTTCGACGCGGGGTCTCAGATCCTTCGTCGCGTAGGAAGCGGAAGGCCAGATCTTTTGGGGGTCTCCTTATGCTGGCACAGCGCCAGCATTGCTTTGGCTCCCCACAGTCTCCAGCAACACCCTCGTCACTTTATGCGATGCACAACCAGCTATCCACATTGCCCTCGATAGCACCCAGAGTGGCAGGCTTGTAGGCACTGTCCCTATGCTCAAGATCAAGCAAACCATCCTGGTGATTGCGGATAACGGTAAAACGCCCTAAGCTGAGATTCGATAGTTGCCGAAATTCGATCCAATAATGTCCATTAGGAAGATTATCCAGGCCCCGACTCCGGCCAACTCGGCGAGAATTGCCGGTCTTGACATCGCTTCGGGCGGTTTCAGACTGTATCATGGTCTTCAAAATCGCCCACTTGAACTGCAATCACTCAAGTGTCGAAAGTAAGCCTGGATACCCCAGCTACCAATGACCATGGTTCGGCGCCAAGCGCGCTGTTCATCGCATTGTCCCATTGCACCTCCCTCAAAGACAGCAGTTCGATCCATCCCCTTCAACCTGTATCAACCTCAGTGCAAATAGTATAGTCGAAAAGGGATCGGGTAGTTACCCACCTTTCTTCCAATTCGTTTCCAGTTTCCTGGGCACTGAGCCGGCCAAACTCAGAGGGTGTTGAAAAAGGGGTTGCGGCGACGGGAGAGAGAGGCAGGGGTGGGCGGCCGAGGCCGCAGGCTCGGCCGTCAGTTCAGACCCGGGGCAGTCCGCCTCCACCCGGGCAGGGAGGGGGCACTAGATGAAACGGACCGGCGGTTCTTGCCATCCCCCACACCGCCCCGATTGCCGTGATTGCGGGTGCAGCCACCCCCCAAGCCAACGGTTATGGGCTCCCCCATTCGGCCTGCAGCTCGGCGGCCGCTTGGTTTTCGGGGTCCAGTCTCTGTACTTCCGCCAGGGCATACCGCGCCTCTTCCCACTGGTCTGACAGCCAGTGGGCTTGTGCCAACCTCAGCCACGCTTCCGGGGCGGCCGGAGCAGCTTCCACGGCATACTGCGCCCACTCTAGCCCCTTTTGCGGCCGATCAGCCTGCAGGTAGATATCAGCCAGAATCATGATAACGTCCACGGCGCCCGGTTCCAATTCCAGGGCTGCCTCCTCGATCATGACCGCCTGGCTCAACTCGCCCGTCGCCTGAAAGAGCGCCCAGCCGTAGTCGGCCTGATAGGGAATCACGCCCGGATCCAGGGCGGCCGCAGCGCCCAATGAGTCGGCCGCCCGGCTCCATCGGCCGAATCGCTTCTC